>CAYGHT010000050.1:0-9626 GCA_964349755.1 uncultured bacterium | reverse complement strand
CAAACTGGCTCAAAATCATCGATTTTTCTGAGGCCAGGACTTTTGCAACTGGCTCCAGGCA
Source organism: uncultured bacterium (assembly GCA_964349755.1). Taxonomy (GTDB): domain Bacteria; phylum Chlamydiota; class Chlamydiia; order Chlamydiales; family SM23-39; genus CAITMJ01. The sequence goes on along the minus strand of CAYGHT010000050.1, from coordinate 9,565 downwards.
AGGATTGCCGCCTGCTGTTCGGCGTTCAAGTTGATGCGCTCTCGAATCGCTTTCACGTAGCCGATTTGCTTCTTGAGTTGCTCTTCTAGATTTACCACCGGCTTTACAAGGTTCGCTACTCGGTCAGCTACCACAACCGTGGCGCTGCGACCGCGGCCCGCTTTGCAGTGGATGTAGAATTTCGGAAGGCGATCTACTCTGCGAATTTCCTGCATGAACGCGACGACATTTTGAATCGCTTCAGTAGGAACCGGTTGGAAGTCTTTTACCGGAATATGAAAGTGCTTAATTCCGCTCTTCAGCCACAGAGCTGCAGTTGCTGGATGCGCAATCCCACGTTCCAGTTCAAACTCCTCAAGGAGTGTGACGACGTGCGTAATTCCCTGCACTTTGAGCTGTTCGACGTGATGTATGAGCGGAATCGCACCTAGCACTACGTCAGACGAAATCTCATGCCACCACTCGCGCTGAGTGCACACGGTGTAAATGAGCGAGAGGTCGTAACGGAAACGGTGGCGGACCGCAATCGCGGTGAGCAGAATTGCGCAGCCAAGCGCCGTTTTACAGGCGGCGAGGACCCAGGGAGCAATGGCAATTCCAACAGCCGCTCCGGCGGCAGGCAGTGCAAAAACCGCAGCCGTACTCAGAGCAGAAACTCCGAGAAAGAGGCCGATGTTGGAGCGCATCGGCGATAGCTCCCATAGGCTGACAGAAGGGGAAATGGTTGTTGTGCTCATTGATTGCCGCGTAACTCTGGGTTGGTAAATTTTGAGGGGCTTTCATTTTATCAAAAGAGTACTTTTATGTCAGGCAGAACTTTTGATTGGGAAAAACTTAAAACTGATTTAACCTTGTGGAATAAATTTGAACGAATTGAAAGGGGAATGCAATGACCATTATCGAACAACTCAATGAAGGAATCAAAGAAGCAATGCGGAGCCGAAACTCTCTTCGACTGGATACGTTTCGCATGCTTAAATCCAAAATATTGGCCGCCGACGCCAGGGCCACTCTTCCTGATTCAGAAGTCATCAAGCTATTCAAAACCTACTTCGGTAATCTCCAAGAAGCGCTTGAGATGGCTCAAACGGCCAATCGTCCTGAGGCTGTGGAAAAGCTCAAAGGGGAACTCGTGATCGTTCAAGAGTTTTTACCCAAAGCGCTTTCTTTTGAAGAAACCAAAAAACTCGTGATCGAAGCCATTGCGGAATCGGGAGCCAAAACGAAAAAAGAATTCGGATTGGTGATGAAGAGTGTGATGAAGCGAAATCTTCCAGTGGATACAAAGCTGGTGAAGGATTTGGCGAGTCAGATTTTGGCAGATTAACATTTAAGCCAAAACTGGTAGCGATTTTCTGTAATGAGAGAGGGCTAAACACATGACATCTCTGGAAGAACAGATTCAAGCGTATCGAGAATTAGTCCGGCAAATTGCTGACTTAGAGGAGAAAAAACGAGAGCTGAATCTTGCGATTTTGCAGAAAATGCCGGAGAAAAAAATGGTGATCGCAGGATGTATCGTCCGCCGGTATGAGCGACTTTCGTTTCGAACTCCGATAGAAAAGGCCCGGGAACTCGGCGCTACGAAAACGGAAGAAGTTTTGGATAAGGAAATGCTCAAAAAGCTCTATGAATCAGGTCAGCCAGTTCCGGGAGTTTCTCCATACGCATACATTCAAGTTTTCGTGCGGAAAGAAGAGTCGGAGCTAACTTAAAGTTGTTCTGGCCGCCCGTTAAGAAACCTTTGCTCTTAAAAACTCGCAGTTTTTTAGGCTGTTTTAAGGATTGGCAAGGGTTCCCATGTGACAAAGGGCTTAAGGCGATTTTTGTATCTGCCGAGGTCGTCGTAATACATCACGTCATAAACAGACTCATGCTCATGGAAGTTTTGATTGGCCCGATGCAAAGAATCAAAACAGGGGACGATGCCAATGTTGTCTTGTCCAAGCAACTGTTTACGAATTCCCTCAGGATCATCGATTGTGATGGGTAGTCCCGCTGCGTGAATCCCCAAAAACATGCAAATGGTCTCTCTCAATCGACCGGAGGAGCGGCCGCGAAGTCCAACAATAAAACCCGTTTTTTCATGATAATCGGGCCGCCTTACAAAGAGGTCGATATGAGTCGTATTTCCGCCTCGTTTCACTTCCCAAGGGTGGCCGCCTCTGTTTCTCTTGGGATGTTTCCCATCAATCCAATCTGCAAATTCCTTTCCGGAATTTCCATCGATGTCAAGGAGTCCCTCATCTCGTCCGTCTGCATATCGCCGATACATTTCGCGTCCTGATAAACTCTCGTCAATGTGTTCGTCTTTTTCTTGGCCAAAGAGGTAGGCGGTTTTGCAATATTTAAAATAGTCATTCGCAGTCATCGAGGGGACAACCGCTTGACGTTCGTTTGTAATCTCTCCTTGCTCAACGAGCTGGATAAATTTCTTGGATTTTGTTTTGCCCAGATCCCGATCAATCCGCCGGATGTCTAAAGGCAACTCTTTGACCAGAGAGGCGCAGATAATTCCAGATCGACGATTGAGAGGATAGGATAGCCATATTTGCTGATTTGCTTTGATCCAATCCTTTTTCACAACCGCAAGCCAGTTGCTAATTGAAGAAATGAGCTTATCCCATCCTTTTGCAAGATCAAAGTGAGATTCTCGCGAAGAGCCCAGAGAGGGTCCGGCCTGTACTTTCTCATTCATCTGTACTTCCAAAGTGGGCAAATCCCCGTCGTAATGATGGATGTAGAAGGTTTTCAGATACTTTGTCACCCGGATGTGGTGATGAACAGTTCGAGAACCTATTTCATGGGGAAAAATGATATCCCATATCCGATCTATGCTTTCGATCCTGTACTCAAAGTGCTTAAGTTCTGCTACCAAGCGATAGATTTTCTCTTCAAAATTCTTGTCTGTCATTTTCAGTGCTCCACAATGCTTATGTAAGCCTAACAACATCTAGATTAAATTTTTATTTATTTTTTAACCGAACAGGGCTGTTCTCTAGGCAATCTGATGCGTTGTCTTGGCTTTTCTATTGAATTGACGCGGTACTCCACTGCGATCGCAGCGTCTAGGTTATAAACCTCGACCTCACGAGTGACCTGGCGTCCTCATTCCGTTTGAACTGTTTCAATTTTTGCAACAGTTGCCTCCGGCTTGACCCTTTTAATCTATAGAGCCAGCTCGCAAAAGTCCTGACCTTAAGAAAAATCGCCCTTTAAGTCTACGAAACAAGGGCCTGTTTCGTAGATCAAGTCTACATAAACGTGCTGTGATTGTTTATGTAACTTATAGTAAAGGAGTTAATGCTTAAAAACAGGGTCTAGACGAAGGTTCAATTGGCGAATCAGATCGCGGTATAACATTTGAGCCAAAACTGATAGCGATTTTCTGTAAGTAAGGTCAGGACTTTTGGGGGTGCGCTTCCATCAATGCTTTCAATGCTCCTTCTATTGTTCCGTCCAAATATTGAGATCCAGGGAACCAGCGTTCCTTGGGATCGTACTTTCCGGAGGTGAACTTGAAAATAGCGAAGTCCATGTTTTCAACGTCTCCTTCATAAGTGAGTCGTCCCAATCGCTGCAATGATCCATCCGCTGATATTTGCACGAGATAAATGAACTTGCCTCGTGCATCCGGGTAATACCTATACTTCATCCCTACAAGCTCCCTTTTACAAAAAGAGTTAGCTCGGTCTCCAAGTGCCGATTGTATGGCGATTGGTACAGCATAATCCTTCATCTGCTTCTCCTCTCAAATTTCGAAAAGCTTATGTCTGCCAAGTGCTGGAATTTTCCAATCCTTGTCGGGGAATTACGCAGCAAAGCCGTTGAAAAATGCTGTCCCCAAAAAACATCAAAACTCATTTTTTTTCTCTTAGAGGCGCGCCCACTGTTCAGTTAATCCAATTAAAAAGAAGCAAATAATAAAAACTGCTAGCGGCATGCTACAGAAAACTCGCGCTTTGCTGTACTCCTTTCGCGAATATCGCCGCCACATGAAGTAAATAGAGATGGGAATTGAAAGAGGCGTAGAAAGAAAAAAGAAGATGAGAGTAAGGGCGAAAGGCATTGTTACACTCGGGTGATCTAAAAATATGACTGAGAACAAAGACATGTATGCGAGTGGAAAGAAGAGAGCAAGATAAATAATTGTAGAAGCAGAAAGCAAGCATTTAACTGTTTTTTGTTCTTTCAAATCTACATTCTCGTTCATGACAATTTTCTTACGCTTGTTGCAGGATTGGGCGTCTATATTTTGAAACAATATTTTTAACGATATTCTGGTAACAGTCGTTATTAAAAGAGTGTTCTGCAGTAGATTGCGGATCTATAATTGTTGTATTGTTAATTTTGAGTAGCTGGGTTTTGTAGTGCATTTGCCGTTGCTTTTCATATTTCTCTATGAATTGAGTGTCTGAGGAGTCTGCGTAGAGCATTGCATCTTCTTGTGCCCACCTCAGGATTAGCTGGTCCTCGGTACAGCCTTCTTTCAGTCCACAATGGCGACGCATCGCGAGAGTGCGGAGAAAAGGAGAGCCTAAAAGGCAAACCAAATCGTTTGCACTTGCAAAATTATGCGAGTCAGGATGACAGTTGTCGGGCGTAATAAATGAGCCGCCGCCCAATGTATAAATGCGAATTTGGCGTCTTTCAGTAGGTTTTAGCAGTTTAAGCGCATGCTCGACAATAATAGCTCCCATGCTATGGGCAAACACCACAATAGGTGTAATTGAATCATTGTTTTTAGATAAGAAGATTAAGTGTTGAAAAAACTTTACCGCAGGATTAATAATCCAAGTATCGATGTTCAGTTTTAAAAAAATGCAAGCCACAAAATCTTGTTCGCTTCCAGACGTGTCATTGGGCATCGAGAAAACTTGTTCCCCATTAGCAGCTTCAGAGATTAGACGAGCGGATTCTAAAGCCTCTTGTTTGGAGTTTGCTATGCCGTTAATAAACCCCCAAATGCATTGCCCATGTTTTTTTTCTCCAACACTTCGAATGATTCTATCTATTTGTCCTGGCCGGAGCGGGAGCGATTTTCAGGTATATGGATATTCCACATGCAACGAGATGGGCGAGAGCGTATGTGAGTGTTGCCATCTTCTTGGTGAACAATAACACCATCTAGCCGATGTGTTGAAATCCACTGGATAGTTTCCTCTTTTGAAAGAGAGACATTCCCTTCGATTAAATAGGCGTCTTTTTCTATGGGATTACAACTTTCAATATGAGCGTAAATTTTAGGGAGTAGGAGGAGCTTTTCATCTCCAATAGGTGCGTAACCACAGAGCTTTTCTAGAGAAATAAGCAAGCGATGAAATTCTTCGTTGGAGAGAGAGCTGATTTTTCGATTGTCTGCGATTCCTGTAAGTGTACTCAGTTTAAAAAGATACTCTTCTGAGTGTGTTGGTTGGTAGTGTTTCGAAATCGTTTTAAGCGTTGACCTGGAATGTTTTTTGGCTTTGAGGAAATCGATGAGTGCTTGACGTCCTCGCTGTGGGTTTGGAAAAATTGCAAACCCTTTATAAGAACCAATAGCTTTATTTTTGCCAGCGAAACGAGAACGGCTTTGTACAAGACCAGGATTATTAATTCGCCAAACGAGAGTCCCGCCTTGGGCAACATATTTATTGCCTATAGCATCAAAGTAAAAAACGGTGGCTTCGTCATAGGCGATGGCTGATTTATACATGAGTTTTTGTGGGTTTTGCCTAGTTTCCCACGAGCCGCTGGAAAAGATCAATCATTGAATGCTCAAAAAAGAAATGCATTGAGTATTGCTGTAGTGTTTTTTTAAGGTTTTTTCCGAGCAATTGTTAAAAGCAGAGAAAATCATCCGCGCCCGATGGGCCAACTATTTAGAGTGCGATCCGTGCTATAGCATCCATCTCAGTGAAAGAGGCGACTTTAAATGTTAATCGGTTTGCCTCTCGACAACAAAACTCCAATTCGTTAATTCAACGGTAGGAGAGCCTTATGCCGCTTGTACAGATTCATTTGTTCAGGGGGAAATCACCTCAATGAAGAAAGCGTTGAGCATTTTGGTTCTTTGCCTGGCACTCACCAGTTGTCAGAAACATTCGAGCATCCAGCGATTGAAAGACATTTTCCAGGCGACATTGATGGAGAAAAATTTTTCCGCAATTCCGCAGTATTACCATCCCGAACTCATTCTCTACACGAACGGCGTGAAGATGGACTATTCGACGTATCTCGAGACTCATCGTGGAATGTACGCGCCTTCGGTTCATTACACGCTCGAATACGATGAGCCCACTTTGCTAGAGCAAGGAAATAAAATGGCAGGCCGCTTGTGGTTGACAACTCTCAAAGACAATGAATCCCCGAAAAAAATGGAAGTGGTGCTCATCGTCGAGTTCAAAGACGATAAGATCTATCGCCTGTGGGAGCTCACAGACCCCAATTGGACAAAGGAAAAGCAATAATGCCGCTGATTCAAATTCATTTGCTCAAGGGAAAATCAGCAAAATACATTCAGGCCATTTCAGATGGTGTGCACAACGCCATCGGCACAGCATGGGGCATTGAACGTACGGCCCGTTTCCAGGTGATCCATCGACACGCTGCAGCTGAGCTACAGATGGACAAAACATTTTGGGGAATGAAGAGCGGAAATAACAGGGTCGTGATTGTCGTTGGGACAGTGCCCCGTTCTCTGGCTCAGAAGAAAGCGTTTTACCGAGATTTGCTTCGAAACCTTTCAAAAGATCCCAAAATCGATAAAAAGGATGTGATGATCACTCTTCTCGAAATTCAAGAGGCCAATTGGTATGTCTGAAATGAAAGGAATTGTCCAGTCGAGGTGGGGGCTCCTCTTAGGTGCTTTTCTAACCCTGTTCTCATTCTTTAGCGCAGCGGCCACCAACATGTTTGTCAAACTCATCGACCACCGGTTGGAACCGACCCAAATTTTGCTCTGCCAAAGTGGATTCAGTTTGCTGCTGATCTCTTTGATTTGCCTCTTCAATCGCAAGAAAATGGCTTTTTTTCGCTCGGAGCGCTACGGCCTTCTCTTTCTTCGGTCGATGGCCGGATTGTCTGCGTTTTTTTTGGTCTTTTTATCGCTTCGACATCTGTCGGTGTCAGTGGCCACCTTGCTGCTCAATACAGGTCCGTTGTTTGTTCCGTTCATCCTTTGGATCTGTTTTAAAGAGCGAATTGAGCCAAAAATTTGGTTGGGAATCATTCCTGGTTTCTTAGGGATTTTGCTCATTTTAAAGCCGGGGGCAGAGGTCGTTCAGTGGTCGGCCTTTCTCGGGCTTCTTTCGGGCGTGTGTGTCGCTGTGATTTTCACCTCCCTTCGAAGATTGCACGTCTATGGAGAACCCATGCTCCGCATTTTGTTCTTTCTGTTTTTCTTTGCGAGTATCGTGATGTTGCCATTTGGAGTGTATGACTGGAAGATGCCATCGCCACACGACTGGCTTCTTTTGGGATTCGCTGCGGTGAGCAGCTTTTGCTCTCAATCGACAGTGACCCTCGCGATGCGTTACGGCTCTCCGAAAGCTCTGGCCCCGCTCTGCTATGTGTCTGTCATTTTCGGCCTTCTCTTCGATTGGTCCATTTGGCATGCCATCCCAATGGGATGGTCTCTGGTCGGAATGGGATTGGTCATTGCTGGGGGTGCAACAGCAATTGTGATCGAAAATCGGCTGATGAAAATGAGGAAGCCTGAATAGCTACCAAATTTTTTAAAATAATGTTTTTCACCCTTCCCGCTGTTAGGTTGACATTTACAATGTAATAGGGTAAAATTCGTCATCAATTTAAATGATGAAAATTTAAATTAATTTAGTTTTAACTTGAAGTTTGGAAAAATTGGCTTGATTAGTTTTGTTCAAAAATATTACCAGCCAGATAAAAGCTGCTTTGATCTTCTTCTCTATCCTCAGAGAAAATGTCATAAGTGCTGGGTACAGCTTTTTTCTTCCTCTAGCTCTAGAGATCTTTCCTCTTGTGAGCATTTGGCAGAGCTTATAAAGCGCGTTGTTTATGTTATTCCTCTGATTTTGGCCACATTAATTTCTTATGTGATTGGGGTTGTAGCTGTGGGGCTTAAGGGGTGTACGAAAGCAAAAAAGAGTTCAGAGCCTATCATTCGTCCGGGGAAATTGCATGAAAACGAACGTATCGCTCAAGGACAACCACTTGGGAAATTCGGTGAAAACCTAAACGCTGTTGATGCACAAAGATCTAACGATCTTCATGCAATTTCCAAGGTTATTCATCCTTCTGTTCCCTCTCCTAACTCTAATGCACCTCTTCAACCTGCGCCTTCGACTGTTATTGTGAGGAAAAGCAGAAATGCATGGTTGGCCTCAGTAAATCATGGTTTATTTGCGGTAAATCCACTAACAGAATTAATGCAATCTTACTTGGGGGTCGGTTACCTAGTTAAGATTCACAGATATTCCAGTCCTAATAGTGGCAATGACTTTCGCGATAGATATTTGAGCGTGCCACGATATTCAGGACACGAATTTGGATTGTTAGAAGACAATACACGTAATTACCCAGGGAGTAATCGTTTTTGTTTAAACATTAAGTTGTGTTCTTACATTTCAGATGCTAATCAAATAGTTTATTTAAATGATTTGTCATTGTCAATGGCGTCTACATCTGTTGGTTTGGGTGCCTTAGATCCACGAAATATAGAGCTTTCTTATGCTTATGTCGAATTGGTTAAAGTCCTGGAAAATGACCAATTTAGAGAGCCGCAAGAAGATGAAAAGATTGATACGAAAGCGCTCTCTTGCGTAGGTGAGTAAGACTGAATTTGCTGAACTAACAAAGTCTTTAAGCGGTTGGCGCTCTTAATTTTTTCATAAGCCTTCTTATAGGTTTTTTTAGTCAGTATTTCGTCGGCGTAAAAGCCATGCTTATTGGTCCATTTGGCATGCCATCCCAATGGGATGGTCTCTGGTCGGAATGGGATTGGTCATTGCTGGGGGTGCAACAGCAATTGTGATCGAAAATCGGCTGATGAAAATGAGGAAGCCTGAATAGCTATCTGTAGTCTATCAAAGGATCGTTTTCGATCTTAGAGCCGATGAGCATGGCTACAAAGCCAACTCCAGCTGCTTTGATGGATATGTCCAGCATGGGAGCGCTTGCTGCTATGAGCAACGACTTTCCGATCCAATAGGACATGTAGCAAAAAGAGCCTCCCATGAGAGCGGAGCCGAGAACGATAAAAATTCGCCCTACGACTTGTTGAGTTTTCTCCAGGTTGAAAACGTCAACGCCGAAGACTAGCGCAAAAGCGCAAGATGCGGCACCAACTGCGCCCAGGACTACAGTTCCAGCTCCTGCAAGACTAATCATTTGGTTTCTCCATATGGGTTGGTTTGTGTGGAAAAAGTATAGAGGAGATCGGAGAAAAAATACAATAGATTTACCTATAGAACTTGCCTAAATCCTAAAAGTTCTTTACGCTTGTGCCCAGCCCATAAAGGGACTACCTGAGGTTTTATGTATTTACTGACAATAACAAAATTCTTCTCCATCTCCCAAGTTAACTCTCTTCTTTTCAATTCTAATT
>CAYGHT010000049.1:0-9768 GCA_964349755.1 uncultured bacterium | reverse complement strand
CTGAAGGAATTGTGACCATTGAAGACATTTTGGAAGAGCTCGTCGGAGAGATCGAAGACGAATACGACATCGGCGATGAGCAATTTTGGCAACTTCCCGACGGCGGCTGGGTCGTCGACGCCAAAATGAGCATCCTCGACATCGAAGGCCAGCTCGGCATCCATATTCCCCCTAGCCCCGAGTACGAAACCATCGGCGGCTACGTCTTCCACTGCGCTGGAACCATTCCCAGCAAGGGATGGCGCCTCTCCCACGACGACTTTGACTTAGAAGTGCTCTCCTCAAACGAGCGATCTTTAAAGAAGATTAAGGTGCTGCCGAGGAAGTGAAGACGCTAGAGAAGGTCTTGGAAATTCAGTACTAAAAAGTGATCACCACAGAGGGCACAGAGAGCACAGAGAAAAGAGAATAGCGTTCTCTGTGTTCTCTGTGCCCTCTGTGGTGAACTTTGATTTACGCGTTGACTTTGCGTTTCTCGATGTAATCGACCACATCGGCGACGGTCTTCAGCTTTTCGGCGTCTTCTTCTGAGATTTCGAAGCCAAAGCGCTCTTCAAACGTCATGATGAGCTCAGTCAAGTCCAATGAATCGGCGTTTAAGTCTTCGACAAATGACTTCGTCATGGTTACTTCAGCGGCTTCAACGCCAAGCTGCTCGACGATGATTTCGATTACTTCTTGCTGTATTGTCATACGGTTCCTTTCGGTTTGTTCATGAATAGATTGGTCTCACATCACCATGCCGCCATCGACGGTGAGCACTTGGCCTGTCACGTAACTGGACAGGTCGCTGGCGAGATAGAGAGCCGCCTGTGCAATGTCTCGAGGGAGACCCATGCGACTGAGCGGGATTTTAGCTAAAATACTTTCGCGGACGGCAGCGGGTAGCTGCTCGGTCATTTGGGTGTCGATGTAGCCGGGGGCGATGCAATTGGCGCGCACACCTCGGCTAGCCAATTCTTTGGCCAGTGACTGGGTAAATCCGATCATGCCCGCTTTAGACGCTGCGTAATTGGTTTGGCCTGCATTTCCCATCAAACCGACGACCGATGAGATGTTGATGATGACGCCAGATCTCGCTTTCATCATGGGGCGGCTGAGCGCTTTACAGGTGTTGTAGACCGATTTGAGGTTGATGTCGAGAACAGCGTCCCAGTCTTCTTCACTCATTTTCATGAGGAGGTTGTCTTTCGTAATTCCTGCATTGTTCACAAGGATGTCGACTTTGCCAAACGCGCTGAGCAGTTGTTGAATGGCCGTCTCGACCTCTTTTGTCTTGGATACATCGACTAGAAGCGGGAGAATTTTTTGGGTCGACGATTGCTTGAGCGTCTCTAACTCCTGCACCGCTTTATTCAAGCGTTCTTGATTCGTGGCAATGATCGCCACATCCGCGCCATGCTCTACAAATTGCATCGCGATTGCTTTACCGATGCCGACACTGGCGCCAGTGATGAGTGCACTCTTTCCTGCTAACAGCTGCATGAGGCTCCTTTGATGAGAACGTCGAGATCGCTCGGCACTTCCAGAGAAAGGGTCGGCGCTTTCACTCCAATCTTCTTGTTGAGGCCGAGAAGCGTTTTACCACACCCAATTTCGAGATACAAGGCGGGCTCTTTCGCTTCAACTGCTTGAATGCTTTGCTCCCAGCGAACCGAGTGGGTCACTTGGGCTGTGAGATGGCGACGAATCTCAGCTAGATCTTCGACAAAATGACCGGGGGCGTTCATGACAAGTTCGATCGAAGATGTGTTCAGAGGAACCGCCGCAATGAAGGGCGCCAGTGCATCTTCTGCGCCTTGCATCAAAGGACTGTGAAATGCGCCGTGCACTTGAAGAGGAATTACCCGTTTAGCGCCTGCATTCTTAAGAAGGGGCGTTGCCGCTTCGAGCCCTTCTTTCGTGCCAGAAATTACGATCTGACCCGGACAATTGTAATTGGCGATCCAGACGTCCTTGCATCCGCGAAGCGCCGCTTCGACATCGGCTCCCTTCATCCCAAGCACTGCGGCCATCGTGCCGGGCACTTGTTCACACGCCTCATTCATCAGTGCCGCCCGCTTGCGAACGAGGAGCAATGCGTCCTTAAACGAAAGGCGGCCCGTTGCAAAAAGAGCTGTGTACTCGCCGAGGCTCAAGCCTAAACACGCCACAGGATCCCAGCCGAGCTGGTCGCGGAGCGTCTTTAAAAGAGCAGCGCTTACGACAAAAATAGCAACTTGGGCTACCTTCGTTTGCGTCAGCTCCTCGACGCAGCCTTCAAAGATGAGTTTTGAGAGCTTTTCGGAGAGCAAATCGTCCGCTTCTTCAAACACGCGGCGGGCGCTTTCAAACGCGTCTGCGAAGGGCTTCCCCATGCCGGGGTATTGGGCCCCTTGGCCCGGGAATAAATAAACGACATTTTTCATGCAAATCGCTCCCCTTCTGCGCGGAGTACGGCGGCGCCCCAAGTGAGCCCCGAGCCAAATGCCGTGAGGAGGAATTTTTCACCGTTGCTAATTTTTTTCGTTCTTAAAAGCTCGTCGAGGGCAATTCCAATCGATGAGGCCGATGTATTGCCATACTTATGGACGGTCTTGTAGATCCGCTCTTCGGGCAAATGCTCAAAGCGCCTTGCAATCGCATCGATGATGCGCAAATTGGCTTGATGGGGCACGAGCCAGCTGATCTCCAGCTCTTGAATGTTCAGGGAATCTAAGCAGGCCTTGCAAGCAGCTTCCATCCGTCGAACCGCATGCTTGAAGACTTCATTGCCAGCCATCTTAATGAAATGGTCGCGACGCCCCACGGTTTCACAGCTTGCAGGAGCGCGGCATCCACCTGCTGGGAGTGCGATGAGCCCTGCATGCTCGCCATCTGCGCCCAGATGAACCGCATCGAGAACTAGGCCACTTCCCTCCAGCGACACGACCGCCGCCGCCGCCCCATCGCCAAATAAGATACACGTCGAGCGGTCCTGGTAATCGGTGATGGACGAGAGCTTTTCGGCTGCTACGACGAGGATGTTTTTATACAACCCCGACTCAACCAACGCTTTGGCCATCGAAAGCGCATACAAATACCCGCTGCAAGCTGCCTGGATGTCGCAGGCCGCAGCGCTGCTTGCTCCAATGGCCTGTTGAATCAGGCACGCCGTGCTAGGAAACAGGAAATCGGGACTGAGCGTGGCAACCAAGATGTAATCGATGTCTTGGGCTTTAAGAGCTGCATCTTCAATCGCTCGTGTGGCCGCAATGGCCCCCATTGTCGAGGTGTGTTCTTCAGCTGCCGCAATGCGCCGCTCCTTGATCCCTGTGCGCGTTGTGATCCATTCGTCAGAGGTCTCCACCATCTGTTCTAAGTCAGCGTTGGTCAGCGCTTTCTCGGGAAGATAGGAGCCGCTTCCAATGAGCTTGGCCTTTCGAATCACTGGTTTCCTTTATCGGTTGGTGAAGGGAAGAGTATGGAGGATTGAACCGATAAATCACAACACGAAAAATGCCAAGCAAAGAATTTGCTAAGCAATGCAGCGAGCGGTGCGCTTAAAGGCCTCTGTAACCAGGCGCGTTGTTAAAAATTTTGGTAGTTCGAGATGCTTTAGAGGTTTAACGCGCGAAATGAAGGCAGCCTGAAGAAAGAAAAGGAGAAAGCCCAGCTGGGTCGGGATCAGGTTCGCCGCACACAAGCCAAAAAAAATGGCGATCGCCAGATTCTGGATGATCCGCCAGAGGCGATGTTCATCTTCTTCGATGGTGGGATTAGCGCCAAATGCCATCGAAAAGACGTCGCGGGTTAAACGAACCCCCGCCTCAAGAGCGATGAGGCCGGAGCCGATGCCGCAGAGCAACGTGGTGGTGGTCGGGTAGCGCAGAGCCACAGCGGTCATAGACGGCCGGTCAATTTAGCGATGGCGATGGCAGCGACGACTTGGGCAACGACGGCGTACCACATCGCGTGATGGGGGGCGTTTTCTCGCAGCTGCTTGAATTCTTTTTCGATTGCGCTGTAGGCAAGCAGCAAATAACTAACGATCGCTGTGCCTGCAAGGAACAGCAGCTTAGCAGGCAGCTCAACTGCATGACCCAATAAACTTGCGCTGTAATAAGCATGCGTTTCGCTGTAACACGCGAATGTGTAGATGGCGTATAACGCAACCGCAATGAGCGCGCCGCCTGGGACAATGTTCGCTGCTGCCAGGCCAAAAAAAATGGAGCTTGCGGCGTGGGAAGAAAAATTGGCCAGATTCTGTTTTCGCTCCAATTGGAGCTTTTTTTTAGCCTGTTCAGGGCTTAACTTTGCTGCTGCTTCTCGTTCTTCATCAGAGCCTTCATGAAGTAAACGCAATGGCCCTTGGGTCATGATAAGACTCGGCGCATACCACAACGCACAAGCCCCCATCTCCGCTGCGAGTAGCCCGCAACAAACCACCGATGCCATACCTTACCTCCGCTTTAAGCGCCCAAAATTGTATCCCCCCTTCTCCATAAATCACAAGCCTTAAAAACAAACATACGTTACGCTAGCGGTACATGAACCCAAAGTACCCTGAAACGCTCAACGCGCTCATTGCGCATCTTAAAAAATTTCCTGGGGTGGGGCTTCGGACGGCGGAGCGGTTTGCGTTTGAACTGATTCGGTGGAAGCCGGAGGCGCTTCGCGAGTTTGGCGCGGTGTTGGCGGCGGTTCCTGTGCAAGTGATCCGATGTTCGGTGTGCGGGTGTTTGACGCAAGAAGGGGCGTGCCGTTTTTGCGATCTCACTGTCCGCGATCCGAGTGCATTGTGCATTCTTTCAAGTCCGCGCGATGCGTATGCCTTGGAAGAGACCCGCTCATTTCGGGGGCTCTACCATGTGATTGAACATCTCTTATCCCCTTTGGATGGACGGCATGCTCAATCGCTTCGGATCGATCGGATTGAGGAGCGCCTCGCGCGCCACCCGATCAAAGAGGTCATTCTCGCTTTCGACTCGACGCTAGAGGGCGATGCGACGGCGCTCTTTTTAAAACAAGAGCTGTCGAAGCATTCCGTTGTGATCAGTCGACTCGCGTTTGGCATTCCAATGGGCTCGAGTTTGGAATACATCGATAGCGGAACCTTGAGCAAGGCATTTTCTGGCCGTCAGGGAGTATGAAACCATTTGCAAGTTTGCAGAGCTTTCCTTATATTAGAAAATTCTGAACTCAACTGAAAAGCTACTGATGATGCATCGCCACTGGATTCGCTCCGCAATTTTCGCTTCCCTCTTTGTTACTTTCGCCACTGCTCCTTTGTATAGCGCAGAACTTTACGACGACAAAAAAGTGTCGCACATCGAGGTGGTTCTCGACGCACCCGACCCTTCAATGCCATTTGACGAAAAACCTCTTCTTTCAAGGCTCAAGACGAAAGAAGGCGATTCATTTTCTCAAGTGACCTTCGACAATGACTTGAAGAGCTTATCGGAAAGTTACGAGCGGGTCGATCCCACAGTGGACTTAAGAGACGGCCAGGTTTACATTGTGATCCGGGTCACGCCAAAGCCGTACATTCACGGCATTTCGTTCAGCGGCAACAGCCAAATTTCCGAGTCGACGCTCCGAAGCGAGCTCGATGTGAAGCCGGGGGAACTTTTCAATCGCCAGGAATTCAACAAATCGTTCAATAAGATCAAAGACTACTACTTCAAGAAGGGATACTTCGAAGCGCAGATCGACTATGTGCTAGTTCCTGTCGCTGGAAGCAATGAGGTCGATGTTGAGATACGCATTGAAGAAGGGCGCTCTGGGCTCATCAAAGAAATTGTCCTCGAAGGGTTTGATTCGGATGAAAAATCGGACATCCGCGATCAAATCCACATGAAAAAATACTTCTTTCTCACGAGCTGGCTGACGGGCGATGGGATTTATCGCGAAGAGGCCAAAGAACAAGATCGGATGACCGTCCTCACCTATCTACAGAATAAGGGCTACGCCGACGCGAGCGTCGACATCCAGCTCGAGGACGATCCAGACAGCCGCAAGCTCATCGTCAAGATCGTCGCGCAGCGCGGCAGCTTGTATCACATCGGCGAGTTTAAGATTTCAGGCAATACCCTCTTCACCACCGAAGAGCTGGTGAAAAAAGCGCTGATCGCTCCAGGCGATGTCTATTCTCCCGATAAGATTCGGGACAGCTCGCAGGCGATCAAAGACGTTTACGGACAGAAAGGCTACATCGATGCAAGCGTCCAGTACGAGGCGTGTTTAAAAGAAAATCAGCCCCTCTTCGATCTCGATTTCACCATTGAAGAAGGGCAGCCGTACAAAATTGGCCTCATCCATATCTTTGGAAACACATCGACCAAAAATAACGTCATCCTCCGCGAATCGCTCCTCGTCCCTGGCGAAACATTCGACTCGCGCAAACTCAAAGCGACCCAGCAGCGACTGGAAGCAATCGGCTATTTCAAAACAGTCAACGTGTACGCAGTCCGAACCGCAGAAGACACAGAGCTCGGAGACAATTACCGCGACGTCTACATCGAAGTTGAAGAGACATCGACTGGCAACATCAGCCTCTTTGCCGGCTTTAGCTCAACGGATGACATCTTTGGCGGGATCGATCTAACCGAGCGCAATTTTCACTTGGCCAACATCGGCAAAATTTTTGTCGGCAAACCCTCTGCACTTCGCGGCGGCGGCGAATACTTTCACGTGAAAGGGACCGCTGGAGCAAAACAAAACAACATCTTGGTTTCGTGGCTGAACCCTTACGTCAACGATTCGCTGTGGCGCTTTGGGGTGGAGCTCTCCCAAACCTACAGCAAATTGCAAAAGAACGCCAAAGTCATCACGTATGGCGGTTCCGTCTACACCTCCTATCCGTTAAGCACCTACTGGACTGCCGGGATGCGCGAGCGACTGCGCCATTCCAACGACAGCTTGGATCTCAATCCAATCGACAATAGTCCGATTGCAAACGCCTCTTGTGAAGCGGTCAAGGCCGAACTCGACCAAAAGGGACTCATCTCTGCAGTCAGCGGTAACTTGAGTTACGACTCCATCGACAACGCCTACAAACCGCATCGCGGCTGGCGCTCTTACTTTGAATCGGAGCTCGCAGGAGTCGGCGGCAATTACATATTCGCTAAATTCTCCTACCTCAATTCGATCTACTTCCCCCTCTGGAGAAAAGGAACGCTCAAACTCCGCGGCGACTTTAAATACCTAGTCCCCTTCGGCAAAACTAAAAGTCAGGGAGTTCCTTACAGCGAGCGCTTCTTCCTCGGCGGCGAAACCACCGTTCGAGGCTATAAGCCATTCATGCTCGGACCCTTGGTAGAGCTTCAGAACAGCGCAGGCCAATTTGTCAATACAACGACGCCCCTTGGCGGCCTCTCTTCCGCCCTCGTCTCCCTCGAATACAACCAAGAGCTTTTCCGCATGCTTGATGCCTTTGTGTTTGTCGATGCAGGAAGTTTGAACTTCTCTGCACTCACCTTCGGCCAAGCAAGAGCTACCGCAGGAGGCGGCCTCCGCTTCGATCTCGGCAACCGTACACCCATCATGATCGGCTGGGGCAGAGCCTTTTGCAAAGACGATCGCAAAGCAGACAAAACTCAGGCCTTCTTCTTCTCGATGGGAGGACAATTTTAACCACGCATGGAGTATGCAATGAATAAACAACATCTGTTTTTAACTCTCACCCTCTTTTCCACTTCCCTTTTGGCCGCAGATGCGGGACAAATCGGTGCGGTGAATTTCGCCACGTGCATCGCCGAATCCAAGCTCGGCAAAAAAGAGCAAGAGAACATGGAATCGGTCCGTAAACAAATGACCTCGCTCATTGAAAAGAGCGACAAAGAACTCAAAGAGCTCGCAGCCAAATTTGAAGACACCGAGTTTCTCGATAGCCTTTCTCCTAAAGCCGAAGAAGAGATGAAACTCAAATACCAAACCCTCCAAGAAGACCTCGGCCGCTACCAAAATCAGTACTACCAAGTGATGCAACACGCCCAGTACCAACTGATGCAAAAAATGCACGGCCAAATTGCAAAAGTCTCAGAAACCATCGCCCAGACACAAGACAAGAAGCTAGACTACATCTTGAACAAAGAGGCTTGCTTCTACATTCGCCCCGACCTCGATCTCACCAATTCCGTCATCGCTGAACTCGACAAAGCCTTCGAGCTCCAAGCAAAAGACAAACAGGTTTCTGAAAACACAGAGACTCCAGAACTCGCCGCCCCAAAGGCCGGGTAATGAAGTCTGAGTACTCCCTCAGCGAACTGGCGGCCCTCGTGGCCGCCCAGTTAATCGGCGATGGAGACACAAAAGTCTGTGGCGTCAACACTCTCGACGACGCCACATCAACTGATGTCTCTTTCCTCGCCAATCCCCTCTACACCGAAGCGATGAAGCAATCAAAAGCCGGCGCAGTCTGCGTTGGCCCTGACGCCCCGCGACTGGGAGCTAAAAACTTCCTCGTCTCCCAAAATCCTTCCGCCACCTTCCAGAAAATTGCAGAGCTCCTACTTGCACACACCGCCACCACCTCTGCCTTCAGCGGCATTCATCCCACAGCCATCATTCACCCTTCCGTAAAATTGGGATCCGGCGTCTCCATTGGCCCTTACGCCGTCATCGATCAAGGCGTTGAAATCGGCCAAGAAACTCAAATCGGCCCCCATACGACCATCGGCTACGGCGTACGCATCGGCGCCCAGTGCACCCTCCATCCCCACGTCGTCATTCGCGAGCGCTGCATACTCGGAAGCCGCGTCATCGTGCAACCCGGCGCCGTCATCGGCGCTTGTGGCTTCGGCTACACCCAAGACGCCCAAGGAAGACACACCAAACTCCAACAACTCGGCACCGTCGTCATCGAAGACGACGTCGAAATCGGAGCCAACACCACCATCGACCGCGCCCGCTTCAAAGAAACGGTTCTTCGCCGCGGCTCCAAGATCGATAACCTCTGCCAAATCGCCCACAACGTCGAAATCGGCGAACACAACATTCTCGCCGCCCAAACCGGCATCGCAGGCTCCTCAAAAACCGGCAAACACGTCATGCTCGGCGGCCAAGTCGGCGTCCTCGGCCACGTCGAACTCGAAGACCAAGTCCTCGTCGGCACCCGCGGCGGCGTCAGCAAATCGCTAAAAAAAGGGAAATATCGGGGCTCTCCCGCCATCCCCATCGCCGAATACAACCGCCAAGAAGTCCACGTCCGAAAGCTCGAGGAATACGTCCAGCGGCTAAAAGCGCTTGAGAAGAAGTTTGGAAACGGAATCTAAGGCTCGACCACTCAAGTTTATCACGTCATACACAACTTTTTAGCACAGCCGCTAAAATCGTCAGGATTGAATCTCAACTTCAAACGTCCTCCATTGGATCGTCAACTGGTATCGATGCAGCTCTTGCTGGCGTTTTGTGTTGCTTAGAAAACAACAATGACAAAATCGATCTCTGCGGAGTTTGTGTGCTTGGCCTCGAACTGTTTTGTGAGTTAGGTCGGCTAGAAGCTCCTGTTGTAGTTGTTACAGCTGCAGCCTTTGCTGGCGTTTTGTGTTGTTGAGCAGATGAAGATGCCGAACTCGAGCTCTGTGAAGTTTGCGTACTTGGCCTCGAGTTACTTTGTAAGCCAGAGCGATTAGGAGCGCCTGTTGTAGTTGTCACAGTTGTAGCCTTTGCTGGCGTTTTGTATTGTTGAGTAGATGAAGATGCCGAACTCGAGCTCTGTGAAGTTTGCGTACTTGGTCTCGAGTTGCTTTGTGAGCCAGAGCGATTAGGAGCGCCTGTTGTAGTTGTCACAGTTGTAGCCTTTGCTGG
>CAYGHT010000048.1:0-9829 GCA_964349755.1 uncultured bacterium | reverse complement strand
TTTTATCAGAGAACAAAGTCTGGAGTGCAGTGGACATGGAACGTTGTTATAAGAACAGGGCTCGGAGCTTCTATTTTTGGTATTCATATGGTTGCTCGAGGAGTCGGTTGGTTCTCTCCTACGTGGGGAAGAAGAATTGAAATCGGCTTAGCTCACGCCAATACGGTCTATGTCAGATTGAAAGCGGCTTCTGAAATTTCGAATTTGCAACAGCAAATCCAAGCAGGTGAGAAGAGAAATGCAGGGCTTGCCCAATCTTTAGATAATCAATTAGTTGCAAGTCAGAAAGTTCGCGTTCGAAATCAGGTCCTTCAAACGCAGCTTGAGAACGCAAATGCTCTTGTGGAAACAGTTCATCAAAGCGGGAACGAGTCGATCATTGGGCGAGCTTCTCTTCAAAGAGACCGCGATTCGCTAGCAGAAGACAATCAACGCTTGGTAATCGAAAGAGACCAGCTGAAAAAAGAGAAGGAACAAATCGCAAAAGAAAGAGATGAGTGGAAAGTCAAACATGGCCAACTTCAGCCCCATGTTCAAGCAGTTCAGCAAAATCTGGCTGCTGCCTATCACGGCCTCTCTTCTCAATTTCAAGCAGTCAGCCAAGCCTCTCTACGCCGAGAAAGAGCACCAAATCAAACTACTACTTTAGCCCAAACATTTAATGGATATAAACAAGATTATGAAGCAATGCTTCAACAAGAAATCGATTCTCTTCCTCAAAACGACCCGGCAATCATTCCTCGACGACGTCTTCTTGAGTATTCTCAGCGAGACAGAAATATCGTAGAAAACGTTATTGAAGAGCTGAGCTTTCAAGAACGCCTTCTATTTCCTCAGAACAATGTTGTTCACTGAAAAAAATAAGGAGAGTCTATGGCTACAATAACAACACCCATTCCAAGCGCAACACCCCTCAGCTCTGTTGCACAGCAATCAAACATGGCTTTTCCGCTTAGGCTTCAATCGCCAGTGATTGCTGTTCCCGACACCATTCAAGGTTGCCAAGCGCAAATCCGGATCTTATTGGAAAAAGTAGGAAAGCTCAAAAGCGAAAAAGGAAGTCTGGAGCTCTTGCTTGCTCAAAAAAACAGCACAAGCCAGGTAAAAGAAGATCAAGCTCTTTTTGCTGCTCAATTGCAAATCAAATCACTGAATGAGCAGATAGGCAAACTTCAAGTGGAAAGACAAACACTCGAATCTAAATGCAGCGTCTTAGAAAGAGAACGAGACGAAGCCAGATCGCAAAGAAAAACCGCGGAAAAGACGGTCGACACAATGAAAGATCAGTTAGGCACAGCAAAAAGAAATGCCGAACTCGGAAAGGCAAAGCTAAATAGTAGCGTGCAAACTACAACCACTCTAACGACAGCTTTAGCAAATAATGCAGTTGTTGATTTACAAATACAAAGAATGAGTATCGCTGCACACTTGAACAAATGCATTGCGATACTACAAAGAATGGATACCAGTGCAAATATTACCCTCGGAGGTACTTTTACTGGAGCTCTTGGCGGTTTTTTATGGGCAGGACCGCTTGGGGCCTTGGTAGGCGCTATAGGTGCTAATTTAACGGTTAGTTTTGCGCGGAGCGATGATTTCGCAATCCCATTCATCAGGATTTATGCTCAGCTTCTAGTTGCTCAAGAGATAGCGAAAAAAGCAAATATTCCATGGCCTCCAGTCACCACTGAAGCAGAAACGCTAAAGACGATGGTAAGAGGCATAGAAGGGAACATCATTTATCCACTCCGTCCAGAAGTAAAAGCATTGCTTGGAATAGCAAATGAGTCCGACCTCCCATTTCTTAATGCCCACTATCGAATGTGGGCTGAAAAAGACCCCACTTTTAAGGCATTTAGATAATTAATACGATGTGCAACTTTAGCAGGTTAGGAGAGCTGTACCGTAATGTGCATTCGCAAAATTGGTGGCCCATGAAATGGCTCTTATTTGCTCTATCGACGCTTAGCGTTCTTTTCTCTGAAGAGAAAATCCATATTTCCCTTTCAAGTGCTGAAGAAATCTGCGACCGCAGCCATGCCCAGAATTCAAGCTATTTAATCGACGGAGTGCTCAGTCCATTGACCGGCCAGCTCTCGCTTCATCAAATCGATCTCATAGCCCAGGGTGCTGAGCCGATTTCACTGCACCGCGTCTACATTCCTCCAACTCTTCCGTCTCCAATCGCAAGCTCTTCGGATCAATGGAGCGCATTTCATGAGCAACAAGCGCACTACGCTGCGCTCAGCCAGCAATACCGTGGCTGGGTGCTTTTCCCTCATTGTTTTTGCCAAATTTTTGGCTCTGAGATCCGGATTGTTGATCCCAATGGAGCAAGCTTAGATTTCCGAATCGATGGCTCTAAAGCAACCCTTCACACCACTTCTTTCGGCATGAGCAATGCGATTGATGAACATTGTCATGCGAGCTACGATCTCAGAAACACCTCTTTACGCCTTGAAAGCAATCGGATCATAGTCGTAGCGCCCGATGCAACTCAGCGAATTTACGAGCGCGTCTCGCCAATTACCTTTCGCCTCGCCAAAGAGGTGCTTCCCAACGGAAAAGTGATTCGTTATAGCTATAAAGACCTCTGGACCTTAGTGCGAATTGAAAGCCTAGATCCAAAAGAGCGTCATATTTATGCAACGCTGGATATCGAAGGTTCGCTTCTCATGAGCGAGCAACTCGCCTGCAAGGCAAACTCAGGCGACACCGCCGTTTATCTGGCATACCGACCAAAGCGTGCTGACAAAATCAAGCAACCGAAGCAACATAGAGAAGCCAGCTACTTGCTTACGTTTCCTCCAGTGCTCACTCGTGTCAATTCTCCCTCTTACCGCAAAGAAACCATCGGCTACGAAAGCGATTTTGCATTGAATTCATTCGTTTCAAAAAATGAAATCTTCCAGTGCTCCTATGCGCCATTTAACCGCTCTTTGCGAATCAATACGCTTGCGCGACCTGTTGAAGAAAACGATACTTTCCAATCGCTTTACACAATCAGCTACGATCCACCCATCGCAGGTCAAAAAAACGGCTTTACCACGGCTACGCGCTGCGATGGAACCAAGGTGCACTTCGCGTTTTCTAAATCGCTTCTGCTCGAATCCGTGAACTGGTTTGATGAGCGGAGTACGCTTGCCAAAGAAAAAAAATTCCACTGGGACGAGCAGCAGCGCTTGGCCCAAGTGGACTGCCTCTTCGGCAATGGCACGCCTCTTTATCGCAAAACCTATACGTTCGATCGCTTTGGCAATCCAGAGACCGAAACGCTCACCGCTCCAACCCAAGAACCCCAAGTGACTCGTCGCAAATACAGCGACGACGGAAGGCATTTACTCCTCCGCGAAGAGGAGAGCAATGGCAAAGTCACCCTGTATCATTATCTTCCAGAAACGAATCTCAAAACTGCAAAATACACGTGTGATAAAACCCACGTTCTCATCACAGAATCATGGAAGTATGACGACAGCCACAATCTCGTCGAATACGCTCTCGACGATGGCCTCTCTTCCAAACGGATCACCCGTTACCACCTTCGAGAGCAAGCCCCTTTTCTCCACATGCCAGAATGGATTGAAGAGCTCGCCAACGAACAACTCTTGCGCAAAACGCATCTGAGCTACGACTTTCGCGGTCACATTGCTAAAAAACAAATCTATGATGCCAACAACGTCTTTGCCTATGCTCTCAACTACGAGTACGACGAACAAGGAAATCTCCTCAAAGAGACAAACCCGCTCGGCCAAACAAAATCCACGTGTTACGACTCCCACGGCCGTCCAACCGAAATGCTCAATTTCTCCAATCGCCTCCAAACTACCTATTCCTACGACCTACAAGGTCGTCTTCGTACGCGTTCCGAAGGCGCCCACGTCGCACACTACAGCTACGACGCTCTCGACCGATGCATTGAAACAATCGACTATCTGAAAAATAAGACAACCTACATCCGCGATCCCCTCACAGGGGAAGTCCTCCAAGCTCAAGGTCCTCCCGTCGATTACACTGCACTCTACGATCCATTTGGGCGCAAAATCAGCTCCACAGATGCCAACGGCAACACGACCACATTTCAATACAATCTCTACGGAAAACCGACGCAAATCACGCACCCCGACAAAACACACGAGACGTTTCGCTACACCAGCGACGGAGAACTCAAATCCAAAACCAACGCGGAAGGTTTCACGATTCTCTATGAACACGACGTCCTGAATCGGGTCACTCAAAAACGATTCTTCTCCAAAGAGCTCCTTGCCAGCGAGACATTCACCTATACGCCCTTGCATCTTCAATCCCACCAAGACAAAGAGGGTCACATCACTTACTACACCCACGACGCTGCAGGCCGCCTTGCAGAGCAAACTGTCGAAGGGCGTAGAACGACCTTCCAATACGACTCACTCGGAAGACTCAGCGCGATCAACTACTCCAACCTCCTCACCATTCACTATGAACGCGATCTTCTCGACCGCATCCTCATCGAAGACAAAAACACATCCCTCTGGCAAAAACACTACACCTACGACGCCGACGGCAATCGAGCAAGCGTCACCGTCCCAGGTGTCGAGACCACAACCTTCGCCTACGACCCATTTGGTCGCCAACTTTCAGAAACCGACGCCCTAGGCAACACCACTACGACCACCTACGACGAAACAGGCCCCAATCTTCGCAAAATCATCACCGACCCCAGCGGAATTCCCACGTACATCACCTACGATCCCTATCAACGTGAAATCTCCAAGCAAATCGGATCTCATCCACCCATCACCCAGCGCTATGATTCAGCAGGTAACCTCATCGAAATTCAAGAGGCCCCACGCACCGTTTGCTACAGCTACGACTCTCGTAACCGCATTCGATCCCTCACCCGCGCAAGCAAAACATCCGATGAGCGTCGCATCGCCTACACCTACACACCCATGGGTAAGCCCGCAACCAAAACCCTACCCGATCACCGCATCTTAAATTACACCTATACGCCGTTTGGCGATCTAGCCAGTCTCACCGCATCCGATGGCTCTCTTCAGCAGCACTTCCAGTACACCAAAAATGGCCACCTACGCTCTGCTAGCGACGGTTCTTGCACCCTCCAGCGAACGCTCGATGCATTCGGTAACATCATCCAAGAAACCACTGCAAAGCAAACGCTTTGCAAAGAATACGACGCCCTCGACCGTCTCACTCTTCTCACTCTCCCAGACCATACCCAAATTGCCTATACCTACAATGGCCCCTACCTCCAAGCAGTCACGCGCCGAAGTGCAACTGGCGCACCTCTCTACACTCACACCTACGATACTCATAATTTAGCAGGCGATCCCCTACAAGAAACACGCCTCGATGGCCAAACACTCCAGCGCACTTATGACCCTTGCGGTCGAATCACCACCATCGCAACACCCCACTTCACCCAATCCATCGACTACGATCCCAATAGCCGCATCCAAGCCCTTTCCAATGACGGCGCATATGCCTACGACGACCTTTCACAGCTCGTCAAAGAACCCGCGCATGCCTATGCATACGATACTCACCACAACCGCATCCAAACAGACGCCAAATCCGCCCACTACAACCTGCTCGATGAACTCATCGCCCCAGACATCCTCTATGACCCCTGCGGCAATCTCATCGCACAAGGCGACAAACGCTACCAATACGACGCCTTAAACCGCCTTATCAGCGTTAATCAAACTCGTTTTTCCTATGACGCTCTAGGTCGAGTGGCTTTAAAACTAAGTCCAGAGAGCAATGAGTTCTACATGTATACCCAAGGAACTGAAGAGCTCGGAGCCTGGGACTCTAACGGTACGCTCAAGGCTCTCAAAGTGCCAGCTTTCCAAGGCCATCCCATCGCCATTGAGCTAAACTCCAAAGTCTATCTTCCGATTTTAGATTACCGCGGCAACGTCCGTAAACTCGTCGATCCAGCAACTTCACAAGTCGCGAGAGCCTACAACTACACCGCATTTGGCGAAGCACTTAGCGAGGATGCAGCAACACTGGACGCAAACCCATGGCGCTACTCCGCCAAGCGTTTTGACTCAGCGCTAGGACTCTATTACTTCGGCAAAAGGTTCTACGACCCAACGATCTCACGCTGGCTGAGCGTAGATCCCGCAGGCTTCATCGACGGAACAAATCTGTATGCTTACTTACTGAATAACCCGCTCAACGCCATAGATCCAGAAGGAACTTCGGCCATCGCAATCCCATTCGTAACATGGGCCATCGGAGGCACCGCTTGGTGCCCAATCACGTGGGGAATCGTCGCCGCCGTCGCCGTCGGTTACGCAGCGCACTGGGGCGTTCAGAAAATGATCGAGAGCGGTGCATTCAACAAACAACACAGCCAAGCATGGAAGGCATCATCTACTGAAGGCGCTACAGTCATTGCCCAACCAGCTGCAGACTCGAAAAAGAAAAAGCCGCAAGAAACATATGCGCCAGATCGGCCGTTGCCTCGAGACAAAGATGGCATTCCGATTCCTGATACAGATGCTTCTCATACTCAGCTTGGAACAAGAGAAGGAAGCAAGGGACCGTATCCTCAAGCTCGAGAATTTGATAATGATGCCAAGACTATTCGAGATATAGATTTTACCGATCATGGCAGACCCGATAAGCATCCTAAGCCACATCAACACAGATATATAGAAAATGAAACCGGAGGAACGCCCAAAAGATCTGACATGCCTGAGAAAGTTCCTGAGTGGAGATATAGATGAAAACACACGGGATACGAATTTCAGACACAGCAAATAATGTTCTCACTGTCAGTCTTTCTGATATTTTAGAAGAAATTTCCAGCAGCAGTTTACTTCAGTGGTCCATTTTATTTGTAGACGGAACTCTTAAGTCAAAACAAGGGAAAAGTCTTAATGAATACGAAGCCATAATTAATAAATCAGAGAATGGATTGCGTATTAGCTTAAACGAGCTAAAATTGATTTCAGATAGTTTTTGTCAGATGTATGAAACAATTGTGTTAGGATGCAAGGATGTAAACTTATTGCGTCGGTATAAAAGCGAAAAAGAAATGTATTTGGCATGTGATGTTGTTATAGATTTAATAGATTGTGTTTTTTGGGAAGTTTATTCAAAAGACTTGGATTTCATTCAAAAGTTGAAAGGAAAATTTAAAGATACGGAAATGATAGCGCCCATACGGGAGAGTCGGTCATAAAAATTGCCAATTTCGCTGCTCTCTACCCACTACTTTGTTGTTTCTATAACAATTTTTTGAATACTTGAATAAAAGGCTCTTTTTAAGGTATCCTTTTTTCATCAACAAAGAAACGCAGAGGGTAGTCTATGTTACTACAGGAGTTTGTAGAAACAACACTGCAAACTAGGTTTGCTGACTTCAAGATCCGGGTCTATCGCGACGGTGTTGGCAAGGAAACTTTAGTTCTATACACTGAACCTCTTGACCTAATGCAACCAACTTTGGTTCGCGTCCATAGCGAATGCATTACAGGCGATACATTTGGAAGCTTAAAATGTGACTGCGGAAAGCAGCTAACCAAGTCTCTTCATATTATCAGCGAAGAAGGAGGGGTTCTAATCTATCTTCGGCAAGAAGGGCGAGGTATTGGGCTATTTGAAAAAATCAAAAGCTATCAGTTGCAAGCGAAAGGATACGATACGTTTGAAGCAAATGTTCTGTTAGGTCATCAACCAGATCAAAGATCTTATGAAATAGTGAAACTCATCCTCGAGGATTTAGGTGTCAAATGTGTTCGACTTTTGACGAACAATCCATCAAAAGTATCAGATATAGCAAAACTAGGCATCCGAGTGGTGCAAAGAGTTCCCGTTGTTTCTAGATCAAATAAATACAATAAAGCATACCTGGACACCAAAAGAAAGAAATTCCATCATTTTCTAGATAAATCTAATCAAGTTTATTTCTATCAGTTTCAGGTAAATGATGCTGATCAGTTAGATTCTCTTATTAAAACCATTGAAGAGAACAAAAGAGATCCACTTCTGAAAATTGGAGTCGGAATAGCAGCAAATTGTCATTCTATTCACAATAAATCCGATATTCAAAGAATTCAAGCAATTATTAGGTCTTGTGAAAAGCATGCGGAATTGGTTCCTATTCTTCATTTTTCTTTTTCTGACTCCCAATCTCCTTTGGAAGATGTGCAAAAACTCAAAAAGCTTTGGCCTTTAATTAACAGGATTCAGTTGAATGATCTTGCTTCACTCCATCTAACTACTCTAAAAACTATGGCTGGAATGTTTTCTTTGCATATACCTTTATCTGATGAGCATTTTGAACTAGTGCACAATCAAAAATTTCGAGATTTTATAATAAGAAACAGCTCATATATTATATTGGATAATAGTAAGGGGAAAGGAATCAAAGAGGACAAAGAGTCTTTTATTAAAAAAATCGACATTTTATTAACTTATGGGTTGAATGATATCGGGCTCTGCGGTGGTTTTGGCCCAAACCAGCTGAACGCATATTTTGAATTGAAAAGATACTACCGGATTAATTTCTCTATTGATGCAGAAACTCAGTTAAAGACCAACGGTTTATTTTGTTCAGAAAAAATCAAGCTATATCTGCTGCAACTTTTCCATTTCGATGATCCTGCACCACTGCTAACTTCCTGATCACAAAACTTGAGTTATCTCTTGATTCCTAAGCCATTATTTTAGTGTGAATAGATATACTCGAAGCTCCATTTTTGTTTGATTTTCCTTATGAAGAGGAACCTGTTTTCTGGCTAGAAGTGTAACCTTATAACCCTCTTCATTAGCCATTTTTTTTATTAATTTTACTCTTGCTGTGTTGCTACTTCCAAGGAGTAATCGTCCTTTTTCAGCCAGATGGTTTTTCCCTTTTTTGATAAATTCCTTTAAAGATCGATATTCTGGATCAAACAACGATCTGTCAATTGCGTGTTCCGTGAATTCTTTTTTTTCAATATAATTGAACGGATGATTCCAAAAAATGACATCGAATAATTCGTTTTTTTTGATTGGATCAAAGATGTTGCCTTCACGTATGGAAATATGCAAAGCAAGCCGCCTGGCGTTTAGTTGGATGTTTTTCACAGCTTGTGGATTAATATCCGTGGCGACAACTTTTAAAGCCCCCTTCATTGAAGACAGGCAAGCGATCACTCCCGCGCCTGACCCTATTTCAAGAAATCTTCCCCCCTTTGTTAAAGGAACAACGCACTCAGCAAACCATTTAGTATCTGACGAATACACAGGAGAAAACACATTTGGCATAACCTGAAATTGGACACCCTGCACTTCAGTAGACTCTGTCTCTTTTACTTGTTTCATTAAAGAGCCGAATTGAGTAACTACCTTATTCCAATATTTTTTAGAAACCATATTTCGCCTATGAATTGCTAGCTTGATTTTGAGTTGCCTTTTTTAAGAAATATAAAAAAAGAATAGCTGGAAAGAGGAAAAGCAAGGCAAACGATGCAGTTTTACCAGTCAGATGCATTAGTATGCCTCCTGCATAAGGAGCTACTCCTCCCAATATGCCGTTAGCAATGTTAAAGCTAAAGCCAAGGCATGTAAAACGAACATATGTGGGGAAAAGTCCAGCAAGGAAAGAAGGTAAGATACTAAATTGAATGCACAGAAATAAAATTAATAAGTTAAGGGTGAAAAATATCCAAAAAATCGAACCAGATGCGATGGCTAAATAAAATGGAAAACACATTAGAATTGTGCCAATTGCACTTAATTTTAAAAGAGAAGTGCTCTTGTATCTGTTTGAAATTGACCCAAAAATTGGCATTATAAATGTTAGAAAAAGTAAATGCAGCAAATAAAT
>CAYGHT010000047.1:0-10055 GCA_964349755.1 uncultured bacterium | reverse complement strand
CCCTCAATGAAAAAAGTCGCCGTTTATGGTGTGCTACTGAAGCATTGGCCATCGGAAAACGTGGAGTGGAAATAGTCTCTGAAATCACAAAAGTTAGCCGTCCAACGATCTATGCAGGACTCCGAGAACTGAAAAAAAAGCCCAGCCGCAAAAAATCACATCAACGAATTCGCAAAAAAGGTGGAGGCGCAAAATCGGTTTTGAGCAAAACCCCTCGCATATTAAAAGCCATAGAAATGCTCGTGGAATCTTCCACAAAAGGCGATCCAGAATCGCCCTTACGATGGACAAGCAAGAGCCTACGGAACATAACTCGTGAGTTGCAAGACATGGGCTTTGAAGTCAGCCATTCCACTGTGGCTGCTCTGCTGAAATTGTCTGATTACAGCTTGCAGCTTAACCGCAAGGAAAGAGAAGGGAAAACAGCGCCGGATCGCAATGCTCAATTTGAACACATCAACGAACAAGTCAAAGCATTCCATAAAGAACACCAGCCGGTCATTTCAGTAGACACCAAGAAAAAAGAGCTCATTGGGAATTACAAAAATGGAGGTCGCGAATACAGAAAAAAAGGCGATCCTCTTGAAGTCAATATGCACGATTTTCCAGACCCAGAAGCCGGGAAAGCGCTCCATATGGAGTGTACGACATTGGCAAAAACAAAGGATGGGTCGGCGTTGGAATCACAAGCGATACAGCAGAATTTGCCGTGAACACTATCCGTGACTGGTGGAAAAAGATGGGAAAGAAAGACTACCCCAAAGCGACCAGATTAATGATCACAGCTGATTGTGGCGGCAGCAATGACTATAGAGTGAGGCTTTGGAAATGGGAGCTACAGCAACTGGCCAATGAACTAAATCTCGACATCCAAGTCTGTCATTTTCCTCCAGGGACAAGTAAGTGGAACAAGATCGAGCACAGGATGTTCAGCTATATCACGCGAAATTGGAGAGGGACCCCTTTGGTTACTCGAGAAGTAATCGTTCAGCTAATAGGGAATACCAGAACAGCCAAAGGACTAAAAATAGAGGCCCAGATTGACTACCGGAACTACGAAAAGAGCAGAACGGTCGATGATGAAGACTTTGGAAGCATAGGGCTAACGCCAGATAAGTTTCATGGCGAGTGGAACTACACCATCTCTCCTGTAATGAGAATTAAAATCACTCTATGAAAACAGTCGATTTTGCTCTATGACTGAGTAAAAGTTATTTTCTTACGACGCCTTAAACGAGTTCCATATCACTGTTTTCCATCTTCTATAGCTATGTAAACTTTCACTTCTGGATTTGTCTGGGGATTAAAGTCAGATCGATACAACTCAAAATCGCTTGTATAGGAACGAGAAAGATCAGACTTCCAGATCGCTTGCCATGCAGCAATTAAGCCCTGAGGAAAGTCGCCTTGAGTCGTAAAAACTGCATATTTTGATTGAGGAATGACCTTGGCAACTAATCCAATAGGCACATTGTCTAAACTAGAAACTTCGCATCCAAGAATCCATGAATATGGCTTGGTGTAATCCCCCTCATAATCGGTATAAAGAGCAAAAATATCGCCATTTACCTTGTTTGGGATCTTTGCAAGAATATTCTCACCAAAAAAACGCTCCTTATGGGTTGGCATTGCTGAAGAACATTCCTGATTATTTGTCCGCAGCTCAAGTCCAATGAAAAACTTCTCCCCCTGTTGCTCGAGAGTGTAAAGTGATTTCGATTCTTCTTTAACAGGAGGTGAATAGGGATTACCGTCTTTCATAGCTACCCAAAGATTCCATGGACACTGACAGTTCCAATTTGCACAGTTTTCTTTATATTTTGAGTACTCACTATCTTCCACCCAATGTAGTTTTCCTTCCGACCCAACACGATCAGGAAATCGAATACCATTAAGATGATCAACTTCATGTTGAAAAATTCTCGCAGTAAATCCAGAGAATTCTGCATCTACAGGTACTCCTTGGCGATCTAAAGCTTTAATCCGAATTGCCTGCGCTCTAGGAACAATTCCTACAACTCGACTATCCACCGAATAGCACCCCTCCCTACCTTCAACTACCTCATCTGAATACCAAGTAATTTCCGGATTGATAAAGGCCATCAGTGTTCCTAGTTCTTTCCTTTCGCTATCTACTCCGGTATCTACCAAAACAATTCGTTTACATATCCCAATTTGGGGTGCTGCAAGTCCCACCATCACGCGATTTTCACCTGTATCATTTCTCTCTCCTCTTGCTACTTCAAACATACGATCAATAATAGCTTGAGTTTCCCCTGATAAAATTTCGTCAAATGGCACCTCCGCAGAGTCCGTTTGCAAAAGGATATCCCCAGGGGGGGTAAAGACAGACGTGGACATTGAAAACTCCTCTTCTTGAATTCGATTTTGTATAGTTGCCTCCTCCTGGCAATAGCTCGAAGTTGTGATAAAACTAAGAGCGAGAAGAAGTGCTTGTTTTATGCTCATTAAATCCCCCTAAAGGCGTTAGCCCGATATTTTTGTCTTCGCTTCCATCGGCAAAATCAACTTTCCCTCCAGGAAAAGCCAAAAGTCCACCCGCATGTCCTTCATTTGGTCTCTTGATCAGAAGGAATTTGCCCTTGTGCTCGATGGCACATTCCACAACAACCACGATTTTTTGCATGGCAGATATTTTATCGCGCCTCAACATCGCTTGATCATCAGCTCCAATAGTTGAGCCCCAATGCGGAGCTGCTTTACATACACAAAGCCAGCTTTCTCATACGTGCGTCTTGCCGCAAGATTCTCGGTTTCTGGATCAACGATGCACGCATCAAAACGACCATGCACATGCTCTTGCACAAATTGCTCTATGGCTCGGGCTCCGTGCCCTTTTCCGAGAATCGATGGCTCTCCGAGGAAGATGTCAATCGCAGCAACTTTTAGCCCTGAGAACTCAGCTGAAAGTTGTTCTTCGAGCAAATACCCTTGTCTGGGAAACAGCTTTGCATCGTAGAGTTGGATGTAGCCGATCGGTTTTTCTTCGAAGCCGATGACAAAAGCTTGGATGGATTGTTTCTTTCCACCCACCAGTTTGTATCCTTCGGTGTACGAACCATATTTCTCTTCCACCCGCTTCTCGTTCCATTCGATCTCTGGATCCCAAAATTCGCGTACATGAGGTGTTCGAAGCCACTGCAGCAGCAAGGGGAAATGGTGTGCTTGCAGCGGGATAAACGAAAACTTTTTCATAAATATTTCCCCATGGCCCGATCATTGGGGTGAGTCGGTTCTCCGTCCGGAGAATTGAACGACATCTCTACGTAACCGAGTCTTTTGTAAAAAAGGTAGGCGTCCGGATGGGCTTCTGTCTGCAGCAGTTTGACCCCCTGTTCTTTCAACTTTCGTTCGCACCAGTCCATGAGGTATTTCCCCATCCCACGCCTTCGAACTTGGCTTTCAATGACAATGATTCGAAGAGCTGCTCGATGATTCGACCAATTCTCTGCATGGGCATAGCCAATTAGTTCGTCTCCGTCATACAAAAGCCAATGAAGATGATCTTTCTTATCTAAGTTCTCTCGGTACGGATCATCGAATCCTTTCGGATCGAAGAAGTGCTTCTGCCTAAAATCGATCGCATCTTTCTTGTCTTTTGGAGAAGAGACTAAACAAACTCGAAGTCCAGACAAATGGCCCATACTCAAGTTTCTATGCCTTCAAGATGATCTGGCAGAAAGCCGCCGATTTGCATCTTCCACATCCGTTCGTAGAGCCCTTTTTTGCGTAAGAGCTCTTCGTGCGAGCCCTCTTCTACAATTCTTCCATGCTCGAAGACGAGGATCCGATTCATGAGAGAAAGAGTGGAGAGCCGATGGGCAACGACGATGGTTGTTTTATTTTGCATGAGCTTAGCCAGGCTATCTTGGATGTAGCGCTCGGTCACTGAGTCGAGAGAGGAGGTCGCCTCATCGAGAATGAGGATTGGAGCGTTTTTCAAGATGGCTCTGGCAATCGCGATGCGCTGCTTTTCCCCGCCGGAGAGTTTCGTTCCTCGTTCACCCACTTTTGCTTCAAAACCATTGGGGATATTGCGAATGAATTCCTCGCAGTGGGCAAGCTTAGCGGCGTGGAAGATTTCTTCTTGGGTTGCGTCGAGTTTTCCGTAGGCGATATTTTCTCTTAAAGATCGATGGAAAAGGACGGGATCTTGCGGGATGAGGGCGATGTTTTGTCTTAGAGATTCAAGAGTTACGTTTGCAGTGTCTTGGTTGTCGACGAGAATAGAGCCTTTGTGAATGGGGAAGAATCGTAAGATGAGGTTAATGAAAGTCGATTTGCCAGCTCCAGTAAAGCCGACGATCCCTACTTTTTCGCCACTGCGAATATGCACGTGTAAATCGGTGAAAAGATCATTCTCGTGATAGCGGAAGGAGACGTTTTTGAAGACGATTTCACCCGATCGAACGTG
Source organism: uncultured bacterium (assembly GCA_964349755.1). Taxonomy (GTDB): domain Bacteria; phylum Chlamydiota; class Chlamydiia; order Chlamydiales; family SM23-39; genus CAITMJ01. The sequence goes on along the minus strand of CAYGHT010000047.1, from coordinate 5,620 downwards.
CAGCTCTTTGGCATTGCGGGTATCGCCAATATCTTGGCTATCTTGCATCACGCTGTAGGCTTGTTTGAGAGAGCCCAGAGCGGAGAAGAAGGCGGGCAAAATGCCGCATGTCATCCATATAGCGCTTGTCACATTCCATAGCGAATTAAAGACCTGCACGGTTTGTGCAGTCGTGATTTGATCGTGGAGCCAAAAGTAGATGAGCGTGCCGTTCATGAGAAGAAAATTGCCCAGGATGAAGAAGATGGAAAAATAGCAATTCATCTTCTCCGTGTACCATCTCGTTTTTCGATTGGTCTTTTCTTCCTCTTTTTGATAGGGATCAAGGGCTTTTCTTTCATAGGAAAAGCGATAGAAAAGGTTGACGGCAAAATTATTGGTCAGGCTATCGACAATTTTCCCCAACAGAGTGCTCTTGACTTCTTCGTGGTGCGTTGCATGGACATCGATTCTGCGGCTAAACAGAATCACGAGGCTTAAGGAGACGAGAATCCACGCTCCAAAAAGCCAAGCAAAGAGCGGGTGGATCCACCAGAGAATAATGCTGCTTGCAATGAAGACGATGAGTGTAGGGAGAAGGGGCCAAAAAAGATGTTGAGCGATCTGCTCTGTCAGCGTACTTGCGTCGGAGATTTTATTGGCAAGACTTCCTGCAAAGCGTTCGTTAAAATAGTGAGGCGAGTGGCGCTCTACGTGATCGAACATCCCCATGCGAATATCTGCTTGGAGCTTAGGGATTGCTTTCCCGATCAAAAAGCCCATGATGCGTGAGGCGATTTCGATGAAGAGGTAAATCCCAATTCCGAGATAGATGAGCGGCAGCAGGGACTGAAATGCCCCCATGCGATTTGCTTCAAAGTGGATGAAGACATCGACTGTGCGGCCCAAGATCCATGGCAGAGCAAGCGCTTCCATCGGCCATGCAAGGGCGGTGAACAAGTAAACGAAAAACAAAGTCCATTTTTGCCTTTTCGCAAACGTCCACAAAAACCGGAATAATTCTCTATAGGATACTGTCATGCGGCGATGGTATCTTTTTTTCTTTTTTATGTCGCGCCCAAGCACTTGGCTGTAAAAAGTCTTTCGGGTATACTTCCTCGCTTGAGGAGAATAAAAGATGCCTTACATGATTCAACTCACTTTTCCGCAAGCTGTCAAGTTAGGTACAATTGGTGTGGTGTGTCTTGGGGCAGGTTACGCGTGCGCCAAAATCGCTCACCTCATCGATCGGGTCGGTCGAAACCAGATCCAAGCTGCTGAAGCTGATTCTGTACCCGGAGGAAATCACGTCATTGCCCCGATGGGATCTGGAGAAAAAGCTTTGAAGCTCATCTCCACGATCGCATCGCTTGTGCTTTCTATCCTTGCGTTCTTGCTCTGGATGGCTGGAGCAGCTTGCATCACGTATTCAGTGGTTGGGCCGCTCCTCTAGAGCAATGAAGATATGCGTAGTTAACCAAAAATGCTAGAGCAGAAAGAGCCATCACCCCGCTGCCAGCGACTGCACATACCATTGAGATTTTCCACAGCAAAGGAACTTGGATCAAGGATGCGTAAATCGTGATGTCGACTTGTCCGGCTGTCAGAATCCTTAAGATCGTATTGGCAATGATATTGACGAGGATGGCCCGAGAGGACGCGATAAGCAAGGTAGCGGCAGCGGGAATGATTGCGATCGCGGCTCCTACCTGTAATCCGATGATGCTCTGTTCTCGTACATTCATAAGTTCTCCCTTGTCATGGGGAAATAGGATACTCGATTCTTGAGTTCCATTCAATCAAGTATAAGTTTTACTATAGAAAATCCCACTCTTGGGCGGCCATTTTTTCAATGAAAGTTCGATCGTGGGAAACTGCCACAATGGCCCCCTCAAACTCGAGAAGGGCCCTCTCCAAAGCTTCCAAAGTCATGAAATCGAGATGGTTAGTCGGTTCATCGAGCAAGAGGACATTGGGTTTTTCCAAAACAAGCGCCAAAAGCATCATCCGTTTTCGCTGGCCAGTGCTCAGGGTAGAAAAATGGCGCCTGAGAAGATTTTCCCCTCCCAGAGCTGCTTTATGTAGCTCCCTCCGCAAGTCCTCTTCAGAAAGATGAAACCGGCTTTCGAAATATTCGAGAAGGGTTTGGTTCATGGGCAAACATTCCACTTCTTGATCCAGGAAGGCGATCTTTGCCGTTGGAGTTCGTCGAATGTGCCCTCCATCCAATGGGATCAGGCCAGCAATGGCTTTCAGCAGGGTGGTTTTTCCGCTACCGTTGGGACCGGTGATTAGAATTCTATCTCCCCTGCAGATCGTTTTACACAAGTTTGAGAATACAGTTTTCCCACCGTACATCTTGGCGGCGTGATCAAGTTCAATGGCAACAGCGGAAGCAAGAGGAACTGATGCAAATTTCAGTCCTGTGATGTTTTTCGGCTTGGGGTGGGCTAGCGGATGCGCTTCGATGGCGCTCAAGCGCGTTTTCATCGCATCGATTCGATGCTGCAATGATTTTTGATGGGTTTCCCCTCGACAGTCGTAAGCCATGATGTTCCGATCTTTGGGAGGAGAAGCCTTCCCCTTCGAAAACGTCATTGCCTTGATTTTTTGTTTCAACAAAGCTCTCTCTTCCTCTTGGGCTTCATACGCTTTCATTTTCCTTTCTAGGAGACGTTCCTGTTCAGCAAGGTAGAAATCATAATTTCCTCCATAGCAAGAGAGCCTTCCCTCTTTGATTTCAATCAGCCGGTTGCAGGTGGCATTCAAAAACTGCCGGTCGTGCGAAACAATCACGCACGCCCCCTTTCGTTGCTTCAAAGCTTGTCCAAGCCATTCGAGCATGTCTGCATCCAAGTGGTTGGTTGGCTCATCCAGAAGCAAAAGATCCGGGTTTTCAAGCAAAGCCCTGGCCAATGCGACTCGCACCCGCTGTCCACTGCTCAATGCAGACATCGGCAGATCGAGCAAGCGGCTTTCCAACTTGAGCTCATGCAAAACCTGTTCCATGGGAATTCGCCCATATCCGCCGAGCTGCTCGTATTTTTCGTGCAATTCAGCCCATTCGGCCAGCTGGTCCGGATTTTCCAAACACGCGGCCATTCGCTGCTCTAACTCTAAAAACAAACCTCCCTCCATGTACGTGCGGACGTGAATGGACGGATTGGGAATGACAATTTCTTGCGGAAGGAACCCAATCGAGAGGCTGAGCGCTTTGCTGAACTCTCCAGAGTCGAGAGAAATCAGTCCAGCAAGCAGCTGGAGAAGGGTGGTTTTCCCTGCCCCGTTTTCTCCGATCAAAGCAAAGAGATCCCCTTCGTTGACGGAAAGGGAAATGTCTTCGAAGAGATGCGAAGAGCCAAAAGATTTAGAAAGATGAAAACATTGAATCAGGAGCCGAGACATAAGTTTGATCCTTGGTTATTGGGTTACGGATTGGATTCAAACTTAGATTCTCACTGGACGAGGCTCCTTCAGATTATCTCTTCATTATAGTGTACCGCCACCAATTTTCTGAACACAAATTTTCGCTCAAGCTTTCTAGCTTAAGCGAGTAGCTCGCGAAGTCTACGCGAGCTACTGGGAGACTCACTCTGCGTCGTCTTCGAGTCGAATGTCTTCTATTGCAGTCGTGAGTTGAATCACTGAGAATTAAGATTGCGCCTTGGTTTTCGCAACGGTGATATTGCTATAGACTCTTTTTACGCCCTTCACATTGTGCGCAGCTTTTATTACAGCATCTCTTTCTGCATTGCTGGCTGCTACTCCGGAAAGAGTGACCTCACTTTTATTTGTCGTCACTTGAATGCTGTTTTTTGTTGTTAGAGAAATGCAGCTGTCATATTTAATCGCTTCGCGAACTTGAGTAGAGAGGTCCTGATCACTTGGGGCTTGCGACTGTTCGCTGCTGGACGACATTTGAGACTTGTTTGGGGCATTAGAACAGGCAAAAAATATTGCGCAAAGAACAGGGATTAACAAAATGTGTTTTTTCATGGGTTCTCCTTTAAGCTTTTTGACACTTAAGCTAATCTGATGTATCTCTGGATCATTTATTTTTGAGAAGGAAAAAATGGCTCTTATCGATGCTTCCGATAATAATAGGCCCCACCGGCTCCTGCGACCAAAAGAATGATCCCGCCAATGAGACAGAGCATTACTTTTGTGTCGTACTGACTGACTGTTCTCTCCATTTGTCCGCTGGCCATTTTCCCAATGGAACTGTTAGAAATACGACTGCTTACGCTATGAACCGTGCTTTTTGCTTCAGAAATGCGGCCTCTTGATTGGAGAGCAAAAACGATTAGAAAAATGCCGAGAAGAGATGCAACTAAACCAACTTTCTGTTTGATGTTCATAAGTCCTTTACCTTATTTTCGGTTCTTCTTTCGATAGAAATAGGCAGCTCCTAGGCCAACGAGAATGAAAATACCGCCTCCAAAGAAGCTCCAGTTCATCTTGGTTCCATAAGAGCCAATTTTTTTCTCCACCTCTTTGCCAGCAGATCTCACGATCGGATTTTTGGACTCGGTCATCTTGTGGATTTCTCTTTGAGCGGTAGACACATGCATTTTGGAATAGGCCCCATAACCGATGAGGAAAATTCCCAAAGCAGCTACAGCAAAGCCTGCGATTTGTTTTACATTCATTTTTTACACCCTAAATTACACCTAATAACCACAAGATCAAAATAATTATCAACAAAGTCATCAATCCACTAAATGGAGCGTATCCCCATTCGCGGCTATAGTTCCATCGAGGGATTGCACCAATGAGGAGTAATACCAAGATTACAACTAAAATTGTGCTTAACACGTTTCCTTCATTTATTAGATCTATTTCTATGTATTATTGAATTGTTTATTATTTAAAAGAAAAAAAATGGATCGCCTAAGAATTCTCAGACGATCCATTAAGTCATTAGCAGGCCTTATGCAATCTTCAGCTTGTCCGCTAAAGCGCCCATATGAGCTAAAAAATCCGCCTTGGACATCTCTCCTGTAACAACAGACTTTGAGTTCTCCTCGACTGCCGATACGAGCATTCGAGATCTCGTCTCAACTACATTTGCGCGAATCGCGTTTAACCCAGAAAGTACAGCCGGATTTTTTGAAGCTTGGAGGAAGAGTGGCGTCAGCGCCTGCATGAGCCGATTATGATAGCCAAGATCATAGACGAATTGATCTTGAGTAAACGTCGTAATTCCGCTCTGCCCTTCTTTCCCTTTTGCATTGAAGCACTGTACCCTTTTCACGCCATCAGGACCGGGCGTTGCTAAATCAAACCCGCGTTGAACTTGGGATGCTTCAAAGACGCACCCGTGCGGATCGCGAAGAGGATTTTGAATTAAAGAACCTGTAAGAGGACAGTTGAACTCGTCTAAATGTTGCTCTTGCAAGTACCTTTGAAAGATTGGATACACCTTTTCGGCCGTCGCTTTTTGTTTCCAGGCGTCATAGATTCCTGATCGCTTGAACTCGATCACCTCTTGTCTTACACATAGCGCAGCGCCAATGCAACTTCCGACTGCTGCACCGCCTTTAGCTAAAAAAGCAGATGCCCCAAACGGAGCACCAACTACGGCCCCTAGCCTGACTTTACGACTTACGCCAAAAAAATAGCGTTTTCTCCTCGAGAAAAC
>CAYGHT010000046.1:0-10263 GCA_964349755.1 uncultured bacterium | reverse complement strand
TGGAGCTCCCGGCTGCCCCTCTAAGGGATCACTATGTACCTAAATTGCCCGGATTTTTTAAAAAAAAGACTATCTATCTTAGAGTAATGCGGCTAGAGTTGTCGGCTAGGTCATCGCTTCTCTTCAAATTTTTCCGCATTTTTTCCGCAACCGACAGGAAACGAGCGGAAATTTCCAGCATCGGCCTGAACGACACCCCAATGTCCTTGCCTATCAAAACCTGGTTCTGGTTTAATCTATTTCGTTCAGAGTTATACCGGGGACGGGACTGTTAATCCATTGGTCGTATGTTCGAATCATACACCCGGAGATTCTCTTTTGAACATTTAACTTCTTAAGTATTACAAGTCTATTCTTTGGATTTGGTTTTTGAATCCGCAAATCAAAAGATATTTGAAATGTTTAGCGGGAATCTCGTATAATTCTGTCACTTTGAATGGGATTGATACAATGAGAAAATATGTTGTTTTGACTTTCGTAGTTTTATTGTTAGCATTTTCTATTGCCCAGTCTAAAGAGCCAGAAATGCTACTAGGGTGTCCCCTGGTTCAGTTAAAAGGAGAGCTTGTTCTTCATACATTTGCTGCTCACCCCAATTATGAAAGCATTGAGGAAGGGGATACATCAGAAAGCAGATGGCTGTTAAAGCTCGATCCTGAGTTGTCGGATTACCTGTGGTCAACCCCAATTCCCGAATTCTATCAAACCCAATTTCTTGACCAGAGAGGTTCGATTGACTGGGTTCAGTTAACTACAAGCCCTTTGGATGAAGAAGTTTGTTCCCTTCAAGGCAAAAAAGTTGCAGTAGAAGGCTTTCTCGGTGGATGGCATTCCCATTTGCACACCCCATTTTTACTCGAGGTAGTCAGAATTACCAATGGACAGTGAGCTTTTTTCAAAACACATCTGGATTCTTGTCAGAAGAAACAACCTCCAAAGAAAATTGAGCCATTAAAATGAGGTTCTTATGTATTGGGATGTAACAAAAGCAGAGCCAAAAGGTGAACTTACTCTGTGGGTAAGTTTTGCTGACGGCACGAGTGGCTACGTAAAATTTCTGAAGAAGTTTCTGACGGGAGTTTTTGCACCGTTAAAGGATCCTAGTTTCTTCCAGCAGGTGTTTATTTCTGAGGGCGCAGTTATGTGGCCTGGAGAAGTGGACATTGCTCCGGATGCAATGTATCACGAGATTAAGCAGCATGGCGAGTGGGTATTAGGCGCCTAAATTTATGACAAATCGATTCAAAGGCAAAGTTGCTTTAGTCACTGGTGGCTCCAGAGGGATTGGTGCGGCCATTGCTAAAAAACTCGCTCAAGCGGGTGCACACGTTGCAATCAGCTAGTTTAAATTCTGTTTTTGACAGAATTTGGTAGAAAAGTTCATTGGTAAGAGGGTAACATAGTGGCCAACTCTAGAGTGGGTTAAATAAACATGGTGGCAGAGAAAAGGCGAAAAACTTACAAAAATCCCCAGATTGTTGAAGCAGCAATAGAGGTTCGTTTTGTCAATCCTATTGACAATGCGGAGGTGCAGAACGCATTAAGTTCTCAATACAATTGCAGGCGGGAGGATCTTATTTCGTTTACTGCCCAGTCTAGTCCAGAAGGTATGGCTGTTGCTCGCAATCAGGCAGGACAATTTCGAGTCCACTTTTCGATTAAAAAGTACATAACGGCTTTTGTTTATCCAGATAGAGTATCCTTCCATTGGCAAGGCAAATATCCCGGTTGGGATATATTCCAACCTGCTTTCAAAGCATTTTGGGCAAAGCTTCTTAATGTGAATCCAGAAATTACAAGCAGTCGTATCGGCGTACGTTTCATCAATATTGTTAACGAAAAAACCTCAGATCAAGAAGTGGGGCATTGGCTCAAACCCGCGGTTAACTATCCAGAAGGCCTTCTTTCATCTAAGGGAGGATATTTTTACAGCATTAGACGACCCCTGAAGTCAGAGCGACACGTTCAGATTTTTGTTGCTGAGGGAGAGCCGAAGAACGAGGGAAACAGGCCTTTGATTTTAGATATTGATGTCCAGTCGGATAACGCAATCCAACGAGTGTTTTCGCAAACAGAATTACTGACTTTAATTGACGAGCTACATGAAGAGACTGTTAGCCTTTTTGAAGGCTCGATTACCCGAAATTATCTTGATTTATTGAATAAAGAGGTAGTCTAAAATGGCAGTATTATACACAGACCACCCCCCATATCGTGCTCAAAGTGTGCAGGAGCGATTTCATGCTGAGTTAGCTGACAGGATACCTGGCAGTTCTTCCGTTGGCATTGTCTACATGCAGCAGATTCCTAATGTCTACACTATTACGGAAATTCCTTTGTCGCCGCGTATGGCTCGATTCAAAAAAGCTGGGCTTTTGGGGTGCTTTGATGGGACAGGAGTGAATAGTGAGAATTATAGAGACTTTCTTTAACGTGCAGCGTTGACCGAAACCCGTAAAAATATTCAGAGATTTTAGTGAGCGTCGATAGGAAGGAAGTCATCATAGATGCGGGCTTCATGGTGGGGATTCTCCATCAGCAAGATCCTCACCATGTAAATGCTCGGCGCTGGGATTTCAGCTACGGGCAAGAGCACGAACTAATCACGACCGAGCTGGTCATTCACGAAATTTTCTGGTTGCTAAAAAACAGAGTAAGTCATCAGCAGGCGGTGGCTTTTACGGAAATGGTTGATGAAGAGATAAAGTTGATCTCATTGCCTGCAGATTGGCATAGAAGCGCTGTACCTATTTTGAAAAAATTCAGCAACTTGAAATTAGACCTTGCAGATGTTTCTCTTGTTGTTTTAGCTGGCCAAGTGGGGCATGGACGTATTTTAACGGTTGATGTTAGAGATTTCTCGTTGTTGACTTGGGGCAATGGAAAGAAGCCGTTTAACAACCTTCTCTATCCACACCATTGAGGCGTTTTTGGTCTACTGGAAACCAAATGGCTGGCTCATAGTTCTGATTGAACAGGGGATTGGCGAACAGGGAACCCATGAAGAGCTGCTCGCGCGAAATGGCACGTATGCGAACTTATACAACATGCAGCTGAGGATATAAAAACGATGGAAAACATTTGGGATATCGTGAGCGGGGCTCCGTGGTGGGTGTACGTTCTTTTTGTGTATCTCGCGAGCATCGGAATTCAAGCAACAAAACCTCGGACTCTTTCGATCAAAAAGGTAATCGTTCTTCCTCTTGTCTTTGTTGCTTGGGGACTGTACTCCCTCTTCACAAAAGTCGCTTTGGAGCTTACCTTTTTGATTCCTGTGTGGCTCGTCTTTTTAGCTCTGGGTAGTTATTTGGGAATGAAAGAAGTTCATTCTTGGCAGCTCTCAATAGATCGCCGCAAAGGCGAAGTCACGATTCCTGGAAACTATTCGACCTTGGTGTTGATTGTTCTCATCTTTGTTCTGAAATTCTTCTGGGGAGCATACTATGCCACTCACACGGACATTTCCTACTGGATGTATTTCTCTGAGACGTTGACCACTTCGTTAGTCACTGGGTTTTTTGTGGGCCGGGCTGGGTTTTTCTGTTGGAGCTACGCCAAGAAACCATGATGCAGTGCCCACTGCTGAGTAGCTGTTTTTTAATTGAGGAGGAAGGCGCGCTTCGCGCCTGGAACCGAGAGCGAAAGGGAGTTGAGATGTTAGGCTTGAGGGATCAGGCTGCTGCTGCGGGGACCTGAATACTTACGAAAGTCTGTAAAGTTGCGAGTGTAAAAAAGCCCCGCTGTACGGGGCTCTTTTCTTGGTAAGACGGAGCTCTTATTTTCCGAAAACGGGATAGACAGCAATTTGAGTGCCTGCAGTTTGGTACTCCGAAATCACAGCTGCTTCGTCATAACGCAAGTCCACGGTTTTTGGCTGTGGAGGCGCATCACCGATGAGGATGACGATCCGTTTAGCTTTGGAGTTCCAGGATAAGGAGTTTTTAGCCATCAGCAGGGCATCAAGAACCGCTTCAGGGTCGTCGCCGCCGCCTGAGGCTGTAAGACTCTTGACCGCTGTTTGTACCTGATCGAGATTCGAGGTAAAGCCTGTATTTATTCGATTCAAGAACAGAGCACCTTGGTCGCGGTATTCCACGAGTGCAACCCGGCAAGTGCTCTCTTTTCCATCTTTCTTTTCTTGTAGATGCTGCAAAAATTGAACGAGATTTTTTTGCACTTGCGCAATGTATGGTTCCATGCTCTTTGTGGTGTCGAGAACAAAAGCGATATCAATGAACTCGCTTGATTCAGCAGCTTTTAGAATGTGCGCGGACATTTTTTCGATCAGAGGATTTAGTGTGTTAGGAGAAGGTGCATAACCCACGATCCCTCCGGTAGCCTTCGCAATTCGTTGAAAAGCACTGAAGCCATTTTTAGAAGGCCAGTTTTCTGGAGAAATAACGGTGGGTTTCAAGTCGTTATTGACGGTGAGTGCATCACCAGGAGTTAAATTCTCGATGATTGCGGCTTGTGCTTTCTCCAAGGCTTTTGGTGTTGCCGCAGTTGTAGACACTTCGCTGAGTCGCGCATTGACTGTTTCCTCCCGTGACCGTTGAACCACTAAAGTGCCGTTCTCATTTTGCAGAACTAATCCCGAATTTCCAGTAGGAAAACGAATGCTTGTTTTTCTATAGGGAAGACCTTCGTACATCGTTTCACATTGAGCTGCCAGTTCGCATTCCTCTTCATCGGGTTCATCGGGTAAATAAGTCATCTTAAACTTGTGGCAACTGTCTTCGTACGATCCAGTTGGAGTTTGGCAAAGAGAAGGTGTGCATGCGGCAGTGGTGCTAGCAGCAGCAACTGGCAAGGTAAAGGACGGCAATTTGGAATAGAAATAGGATGCGACACTCCATGCCTGTTTCACGAATGGGAGTCTTGTTAATTGCTCTACAAACACGCAGACTGGAGTTTTGGTTACTGGTTGAAATACAACTGATTGATATACAGAAGAGTTCATCGGATAGAAGTGGCGAGCGTTGCTTGAATTTGCTAGCGCAAGGACGCTTGAATGATTGCTCAAAGAAGCGATTGAGGTCGAAGAGGCGAATGCGACGTGACTCATAAAACTCCAGGGTTTAGGTTGTACACGGCATGCGAGGTTAGCAGGTTGAGTCGGCAAAAATCAATCACAATGGCAACCTCTCGTTGCCACGAAAGCCTGTTTCCTTAAGGATAAAACGGACAAAGAGGAGTGTCTTCCGCGCTTTTAGTTTTTAAGAGTAGTGATATTCCATTTCTTCATTCTTTTGAGGGCCAATGACTCGCCAGCTTAATCGAACGCTGTGACGATCCCATAGAACCTGGGCAAGATACGCATCTTCTTCGCAAAGATGAGAATCAATCGAAGCAAGCTGGTTGCTGCCTGTCGGAGCTAGATGAAAAAGAAACACGGGCGAAGTGGGTCCCAATCGCAAATGCTCCAGCGAAATCATCCCTGCAACTCGATCGATCGTCCAGCGAAACGTGTTGCTAAAAGCCATGGTTTGATCTTTTTGCATTTGCCATGAGCCTCTTTCGTGAAAGGTCAAAGTGCTGTCATTTTCTTTTGTTACCAAAACATCTCCTCTCCCTTTTCCATTCCATCCAGTTTCTTCGTGGGATCGCGATTTTGCATGGAGTGTGAGTTGTTTGACTGTCTTTAGCTTTTCCCAAAAGCCGAGAAGAAGAGGCTCTTGAATTCGCTTCTCCAGAGAATCTTGCTGGACGAAGGAGTAGAGTTTTTTGTCTTGCGGGGGGAGGAGCGTGTAGGCCTTTTTGAGCAGCAGCTCTAGTTCGTTGAGCAGAGGGTAGGAGGGATTCAGCTGGTACAGCTTGGTTTTCCCTTCGGAGTAGCTGAGAATGATTCTTCCTTGCTCGAGTCGAGCGAGCGCGTTCTGGAGGGAAGTGAGCGGGGTTCTCAAGGCTCTTTGGAGCTGAGCTCCGTAGCATTTGTTGTTCACAAAGAGAAAGAGGAGAACTTTTTGCACATTTTTGTTGCCGCAAAGACCTTCTAACATGGAAAAATTCACCTGGTTTTTAGTTTATAAAATGCGCATGCCGTTCGTAGGTTCGCCGCTACTGGCAACACGTTACAACTAAACAACGGTTTTTATAAACGCCTTTTTAGGTTTTGTCTGAATTTTTTCAGTTGAAAACAGGGGGGTCGGTTCCTATTCTTTCCCACTTTGAAGAGGAGAGATATGGCTTGTCGATCAGATTGGAGTAGGGAAGAAATTCGAGCAATTTACGATCGGCCCCTTTTGCATTTGATCTACCAAGCAGCCTCTGTCCATCGAGAGCACCATTCTGGAACCCAAGTGCAGGTTTGCTCGTTGATTTCGATTAAGACGGGCGGATGTCCAGAAGACTGTAAGTATTGCCCTCAATCAGCTCGTTACCAAACCAATGTCACTGCAACTCCGCTCATGCAAGAAACAGAAATCGTGGACATGGCAAAAAAAGCGATTGTCAATGGAGCGACAAGAGTGTGTCTCGGTGCCGCTTGGCGCTCGGTTCGGGATAGCGCGCAATTTGACCTGGTGCTTCGAGCGATCAGGCAAATCACCGACATGGGAGTTGAGGTTTGTTGCACATTGGGGATGCTGACCGAGTCCCAGGCTGCTCGTCTGAAAGAAGCCGGGCTCCATGCATATAACCACAACCTCGACACCTCTCCAGAGTTCTACGCTTCGATCACAACCACACGGCGCTATGAAGATCGGCTGAAAACATTGGATGCCGTCGAAAAAGCGGGGATTCGCGTTTGCTGTGGAGGCATCATCGGAATGGGAGAGAGTATTGATGATCGGGTTGGTCTCATCCACATGCTCGCGCGCCGCGCGCCTCATCCAGAGTCGGTTCCGATCAACCTCTTGATTCCCGTCCAGGGAACTCCACTCCAAGAACGACAGTCTGTTCCGATTTGGGACATGATCCGGATGATTGCCACAGCTCGAATCACGATGCCAAAGGCGATGGTTCGCCTTTCTGCCGGACGGCTTGAACGTTCGCTAGAAGAACAAGCTCTCTGTTTTTTAGCTGGCGCCAATTCGATTTTCTCTGGAGAAAAGCTGCTGACTCGGCCAAACCCCGACTTTGATGAGGACGAAAAAATGCTCCGTCTTTTTGGGTTGACCCCACGTCCTGCTTTCGCGTCTGCCATATGATGAGCGCTTTTTTAGATGCCCGACTTAAAAAAAGAGCGACGCAAGGGCTCACCAGAGCGCTGCAGTCAACCTCTGGCTTGATTGACTTGACCTCCAACGACTATTTCGGTTTTGCCAAAAGCTCAGATCAAGTGGAAAAGCGCAGCGTACAGGGGACAGGAGCCACAGGTTCTCGCCTTCTCACCGGCAATACGCCGTTGCACGAGCATCTGGAAGAAAAGATCGCTCAATTTCACCGAGCTGAGAGTTGCTTGATCTACAACAGCGGATACACCGCGAACCTTGGCCTTCTTTCGGCCATAGGAACGGTTGGAACGACGTTTCTGTATGATCTCGAGGTTCATGCTTCGATGATCGATGGAATGCGCCTTTCTGAGGCAAAACGGTTTCCGTTTAGGCATAACGATCCAGAATCTTTGAAAGGAAGGCTGAAGAAAGCGACTCCGCCGGTTTTTGTGCTCATCGAATCGGTTTACTCGATGAGCGGCGATTTGGCTCCGTTTCAGGAGTTGGTTTCTCTCTGCACGGACTACGGGGCCGCGCTCATCATCGATGAGGCTCATGCAACCGGAGTGTATGGAGCTCATGGAGAAGGGCTCGTCGCTCAGCTCGGATTGGAGTCATTCGTTTTTGCTCGTGTCCACACATTTAGCAAGGCAGTAGGGGCTCACGGCGCATGTGTCTTGGGAAGTCAGCAACTCAAAGAATATCTCGTCAATTTTTCGCGCCCGCTGATTTACACGACGGCTTTGCCTCCACTGGGCTTAGCACAGATTGAAGCCAACTACGAAAGGCTTAAGAAAGAGGCAAGGACTCATCAGCACCGCTTGAGCCAGCTCGTGGACTACTTTGCTTGCAAAGCCTGCACCAAAGTCACGCAAAGCCCAATTCAGCCGATTTCCGTGTCTGGTGTCGACAAAGCTCGAGCAATCTCCAAAAAAATGCGAGCAAACGGCCTTGATGTTCGAGCGATCGTCCCTCCCACAGTTGCACGTGGCAAGGAATGCTTGCGTGTTGTTCTCCACAGCTTCAATCAAGAGAGCGAAATCGATCGGTTGCTTGAGGTTCTTTCATGATGCGGATTGTGGTCGCGGGCATCAGCACGGAAGTGGGCAAGACAGTCGTCTCTGCCGTTGTGACAGAGGCTCTCGACGGATACTACTGGAAACCGGTGCAATGCGGATTTCCGGCCGACAAGGATTGGGTCGAAGGGAATCTTTCAAAAAGAGCCCGTTGTCATCCATCGAGCTTTTCTCTCCATACGCCGTGCTCTCCACACTTAGCCGCAAGAAAGGAGGGCATTCTCATTGAAGCGCGAACCTTGTTGCCTCCAGCTTCTGCTGAGCCTCTGATCATTGAAGGAACAGGAGGGCTTTTGGCTCCTCTGAATGAAGCAGAGACATGGGCCGATGCTGCGATTCACTGGAACGCTCGCTGGATACTGGTTCATCGCCACTATCTCGGCAGCCTCAATCACTTTGCTCTTACGATCGAAGCGATGAAGCAGAGGAAAATTCCTCTTCTGGGAGTCATTTTCAATGGAGAGAGTGATGCAATCACAGAACAGATGCTCCTACAAAAAGCCAATACCATTTGTTTAGGAAGATTGGCATGGCAAGAACAGATCACATCAGCCACCATACGGAGAATTGCAGCAGAATGGAAACCATCCCTTCTCTCAGCTCTTGGGCTCTAAGAGATTTGTCCTGTGTTTGGCATCCATTTACCCAGGCACAGACGGCCTCACCTCCAATCCCGATTGTGAAGGGCAAAGGAGCCTATCTCTATTCTGAATCAGGAGAGGCTTACCTCGATGCGATTTCTTCCTGGTGGGTCAATCTTCACGGCCATGCTCATCCGTACATCGCTGAGAAAATTGCCGAGCAAGCAAGAGAGCTTGAGCATGTACTTTTTGCAGGATTTACTCACCCACAGGCCATTGTTTTAGCTGAACGGCTTCTCTCACTGTTTCCCAACGGATATTCTCGCGTCTTTTATTCCGACAATGGATCAACAGCCGTCGAGGTTGCTCTGAAAATGGCTTTCCAAGCGAAAGGAAATAGCAAAAAGCTTCTGTCGTTTCAGGAGGCCTATCACGGCGATACGTTTGGAGCGATGGCAGCTGCGGGGAAAACTCATTACAATCGCCCGTTTTGGCCCTACCTGTTTCAGGTGCATTCGATTCCACCTCCGTTGCCTGGAAAAGAAGTGAAATCCTGGAAGGCTTTTGAAGCTGCAATCGGTACGAGAGAAATTGCAGCATTCATTTTTGAGCCCTTGATCCAAGGAGCCGGAGGCATGCGGCTTCATTGCGGCGAAACATTGAGTCGGATGATTGAAGCATGTCAGGCTCGGGGGATCATCACGATTGCCGATGAGGTCATGACGGGATTCGGCAGGACCGGCGTTCTCTTTGCTTGCAACCAGCTAAGTGCTATCCCTGATCTACTGTGCCTTTCCAAAGGGATTACCGGTGGCTTTTTACCTCTCGGCGCTACCGTGACGAAAGAATTTCTCTTCGAGTCGTTTCTCTCTCCCGATGCAACTCGCGCATTTCTGCATGGACACTCGTACACAGCAAACCCATTGGCTTGCGCAGCGGCGAATGCAAGCCTCGATCTTCTGCTTCAATCCACATGTGCAGCGGCAAGGGCCATGATCGAATCAGAGCACAGGCAATTTCAGCGGCAATGGGAAAAGCACCCGAAGCTCATTCGTTGCGATGTGCTTGGAACGATTCTCGCCATTGAATACAAAACAGACGGAGCTTCCTACTATCACCCCCTGAAACAACGTTTAGCAGACTTTTTTCGCGAGCAGGGAATTCTCATCCGTCCACTGGGAAATGTTCTCTATCTGCTTCCCCCTTACTGCATCACCCGTGAAGAACTCCAAAAAATCTACGCCGCAATCGCAATCACCCTAGAGGAATGGTCATGATCAAAGGTTTCGTCTCGTTCGAAAAAGAAATCACCGAGCTCGTTCGTCAAATCGTTCCTGAGCATTCTCTACATGGACTCTGGTTAAACACACTGTCTTACCTCGAGAATTGCGGGGCACGCAAGATCGCCTCATGCGAACACCCAACCGCAGTCAAAGAGGAAATGCTCAAGCA
>CAYGHT010000045.1:0-10436 GCA_964349755.1 uncultured bacterium | reverse complement strand
AGAGCGCGCTGTGTGAATACTGCGCGGTTGAGGGCGAATTAGTCCAAACTCCAGTCAAAATCCATCTGACCAAGTCGTATTGGTAGATTCAAGAGTGCAAACAGCGGTTCAAAGCTGTTGGTCACAGATATGGCATCAGAAGCTTGAATCAGAGCAATGGGTCATGTCGTGGGTAAGACAAGGAGTCGTTAAATACTGGGAGTGGCCTATATCGCAAGATCAACCCTTCAAAAACGCGATCCAATTTATGTTAGTCGAGATAGCAGAAGCCCCTGCAGAGCGAAGGTTTCTTGCGGATCTCAGTCAAGCGCTCCGCACGAAAGACGAAATTCTATACATAGAAAAAGATGCCAAATGTCGTCTTTCCAGAAACATAGATGGCAAAGCCCATAAAATTGGAATTTGCCTTAAAGAAACCACCAGGAGGTTATTCGCCGACCTGAATGGAACCCTTTACATCTACTGGATGCCTTCGCAACGCATCTTTACCCACGCACTGATTGTCATTTACAATCGGGTAATAAAAACGTTTGATTTAGAGGCGTTTCCAAAAACTTTGCGCTGGGGATCTGGAGATGCAATGATGAGCATTTGTGGGCGTGGCAAGACCACAACAGGTCAAACCAAAGTAGCGCAATATTGCGAAAATGCGTTCGCTCAGAAGCGCGGAAAAATAGCACGGGTGAGCAGCACTCTACCCGTTTACTTTACTAAGCATGAATTATCAAAAGCAAAGCTGCTGCAGCTCGCCCTTGCCAATGGCGCATCTGGCACTGTGCAACAATTGATGCACGAACGCCGGTTAAATAAGTTCGAAATATTATTCAATGACTTAGTTCAGGCATTTACCATCAGAACCGGATACGAGACAAGCAATGAAGCAGAAGACGCTGAGCTTTATAAACAAATACTTAAAGGAAGAGCCGAAGCCCTTGAGTGGATATTCAAAGAAGGTCGCCTCGCGGCGAGAGCGCTTTTTTGTAACAAAATGCTACTTGACCAAACGCATATGGATACGCGTTAATTAGTACTCAGTAAAGTACATTCCCGGCCATTGGACTCTCCTCAAAAGCTCAAAGTATTGTAGACAAACACCGCTTCCTCTATCTTTAAAAGCTTAAACCATGCCAAACCTTCTGTTTCCAAGCACCAAGTGCTTGGTCCTCATTCTCCTAGGCCCACCCGGTTCCGGGAAAGGGACGCAAGCCGCATTGCTCTCAGAGCAACGAAGGATCCCGCACATCTCCACGGGAGACCTCCTCCGCGAGCACATTCGGAAAGCGACTTCTCTGGGATTACAGGCTGAAAGCACTATGCGCGAGGGCAAGCTGGTTCCCGACGCTCTGGTGCTCGACATGCTCTTTGAGCGCATTGCGCTGCCAGATTGTCGAAATGGATATCTGCTCGATGGATTTCCCCGCACGTTGCCTCAAGCCCAGGCGCTCGAAGCGCGCCTCGGCGCTGAGACGCAACTCGTCGCGCTCTCATTTTCTTTATCCGATAAGACGCTCATCGAACGGATCGTCGGAAGATTTGGCTGCAAGCGGTGCGGGCGGCCTTACCACGTCCGCTTTGATCCGCCTAAACGAAAGGGAATGTGCGATGAATGCAATGAGCCTTTGCACCAACGAGACGATGACAAAGAAGCGGTCGTGCTCAAGCGGCTCGAAACGTATCGCGCTCAAACAAGCCCCTTACTTCAGCACTATCAGACGCAGGGCATCTTGCGAGAAATAAAGAGCTGTGGGAGCAAGACGGATGTGTTTCAAGCCATTTTGCAGAGTCTGGACTGAAGAGCCAGCCTCCGTTTCGATGCGGCGATTCGCTATTTTTTTTCGAGGGAAGCTACGAGCTTCTCCCAACTGGTTAAAAGCTGCACAGCTAATTGAAAGGAGCGGAAGCCCATCTTCCATTTGAATGGGGCCAACGCACGCCGAACTAGAGACCCACAAATAGGCCGTGCCAGAGAAGACATTCCAGACAGACCACTAAACATCGATTCCTTAAGAAGGACCGTTCCAATGTCCGAGGAAATTCTAAAAACCAACTCAGCACAGGCTTTCTCAACCTCCCAGCTCGTGGGTTCCGCTACAACCGTCTGCTCAGATGTCAAAGCAGATACACTGGCCGTTGAAGCATTTAATTGAACGCTTTGCGTATTAGAAGTAGTTGTGCTTGTACTTGTCATTCAGTACCATTAATTAAGTTTTAGTTTTAACATAATTAATTATACAAAATAAACTAAAATAATTCAACACTTATTAATCTTTTCTTAAAAAGACCTTAAACTAAAACTGTAAGTCGTTGAAAACAAGCATGATAATGGATAAACAGGCGGGGCATGCCCTGTGGATTAGAGCAGCCACCAACTCGAAAGCCCGAGATAAATCGCCGTCGTCAAGATGTCGGCGACCATCAGCACGACAGGCCCAGAGGCCACGCGGGGGTCGCGTCGGACGGAGTGGAAGAATAACGGCACCGTCATGCCGAACAGGACGGAAATGATGACAGAGAGGGTAATGCCGACGCCGATGCAAAGCGATGGGAGCCAGCCGTCTCCCCAAAATACAGAGAAACCGGCGACGATGGCGCCGAGCGTGACAGCGAGGGCCATGCCGAGGCGCCACTCGCGAAAGCCGCGGCTGATCGCAAGGCTCCAGCGAAAGCGGGGGCGCCGCAAGAAAACTAAGCTCTGGGTCATTGACTGCATGGAGGAAGATTCGCTGAGCGTCAAGACGAGCGGAATGAAAAAGGCGAGGAGCAAAAATTTGGCGAGCACCACTTCAAAAACGCGCGAAATGACGGCGCATACAAGCCCTGAAAACACATTGCAAAGAAGCCAGGGCATGCGCGCTTTGTAATTTTGGAAGATGCTTGGTCGTCTGCCGTCTTCGAGTCTCAATCCGATCATCTGGAAGATGTCGATGCGAGTTCTTAAGTCTGCGATGTTGAGATTTTCTTCCATCACCATCTGAACGTCGATCGTTCCGAGAAGCTTTCCCTCGTGATCCACAACAGGAAGCGCAAGTAGCGGGTATTCTGCAAACAGCTCCATGGCTTTATGGAGCGTTTGCTCTGCATGAAGCTTCACCACCGAGGGTTGCATCAGATCGCGAATGTGTAAATGGGGCTCGCCGAGCAACAGTTGCCTGGTCGAGACGACGCCCTTCAACCGATGCAACGCATCGACGACGTAAAAGTAAATGATGCTCTGAGAGATGTGTTTTTTTCGCAGAATCTCGAGTGCATGCCCAATGGTCCCATCGAGAGGAAGCACCGTTTCCACAGGCGCTACGCAATCGACGACCAGCGTAGAAAGGTCGTTCATATACATGAAACTACCTCAAAAGGCGGTTTTTGGCCAGCGTCAAAGTGCTCTAAAATCGACGACCACAAGTTGCTCTGTATTAGTAAATACAGGGCAACTTGTGGTCGTCGATTTTAGGGCACTTTCACGCGGCAAAAAATCGGCTTTTGAGGTAGTTTCATGTATCTCTGAGGTTTCGTGGAATTGGGAATTCTCGCACAACAAAATCTCATCTTGCCAAATCGTTTCACCCAAGCTAACCTTAAAACATGGCAAACACGTCGTGGGACTCTGCGGATCGTTGGTACGATACACTCGTCGGTGAAAAAGGGCATTACTACCACGACTCTGTGATCATCCCTTCTGCGTTGCGCATGCTTGGGATTAACGCAAAGGCGCAAGGGGCTCTTTTCGACGTCGGATGTGGCAACGGCGTCCTCGCGCGCCATCTGCCGAAGGGCGTCGCGTATACAGGCCTCGATGCGTCTAGCAAACTCATTGAGGCGGGAGTGCAAAAGTCGCCGCACGCGCGGTTTTTTGTCGCAGATGCCACAGACGAATTTCCGTTTTCAGAGCGCGCATTTCAGTGGGCCTGCTTCTTGCTCTCGCTCCAAAACATGCGAAACGGCGATCGGGCGGTTAAGTTAGCCGCAGGGCGTCTCCAGGCGGGAGGCCTCATGCTCCTCGTCCTCAATCACCCCGCATTTCGCATTCCGCGCCAGAGCAGCTGGGGCGTCGATGAGCACACCGGGCTGCAGCAGCGGCGCATCAACCGCTACTATTCTCCCCTCGAGATCCCCATTCAGGTGCATCCAGGCAAAGGCGGATCATCCGAGACCACAATCTCCTTCCATCAACCGTTATCGACCTATGCAACCTGGCTGCGCGAAGCAAACTGTGCGATTGTGTCGATGGAAGAATGGCGCTCCGACAAGAAGAGCGAAGGGAAAAACGCAAGGCGCGAGGACTTTGCAAGAGAGGAGTTTCCTCTGTTTCTCACGATCCTCGCACGGAAAGAGGCTTGAACTTATGTGCGGCATTTTTGGTTACATCGGCGATCGAGACCCGCTCGAGACATCGATTGCAGCGCTCGAACAACTCGAATACCGCGGCTACGATTCCACAGGGATCGCCGGCATCCAAGAAGGCGCGCTAACCGTCTGGAAAAAAGCGGGCAAGCTCTCCAATCTCAAGAAGGTCCTTAAGCCCACTCCATTGACACTCGCCATTGGACACACGCGGTGGGCCACCCACGGCAAAGTCTCCGATGAGAATGCCCATCCCCATTTCGATTCGAGCCGCTCCATTGCACTCGTCCACAACGGCATCATCGAGAACTATGACGCCCTTCGAAAAAATCTCCAAGCGTCTGGCGTTGTGTTCGTTTCAGAAACCGACACCGAAGTCATTGCGCAGTTGATTGCGTCGCATTACAAAGGCGATTTGCTCGCAGCAGTCCAAACCGCACTTCCTCACCTTCACGGGATCTACGCGATTGCGCTCATCCATAAAAATCATCCAGGCCAGATCATCGCCGCCGCGCGCTCAGCGCCGCTTGCTGTCGGCTTTGACGATGCGCGTACCGAAGCGATCATCGCATCGGATCCCAATGCGTTTTTCGGCGCGCCGCTCAACGTGCTCTTTTTGCAAAATGGAGAAATCGCCTCCGTGAAAAAAGGACGCATTGACATCATCCATCCGACACAAGGCCAAATCGAAAGAAAATCAGAGCGGCTCCACGCTGCAGCCCGCCCCCCTTCCAAAGAGGGCTTTGAGCACTTCATGCGCAAAGAAATTGGAGAGCAGAGCGCGACAATCCAGAAGGCCATGCTCGGGCGCGTCAATCATTCCCTTGGCGACTGCACATTCGATGAGCTGAACATCGCGGACGCAGAACTCAAGCGGTTCACGCGGGCGTTGTTTTTGGGCTGCGGAACGTCGGCCAATGCAGGGGCAATCGGCGCAGCGTATCTCGAGCAGTGGGCAAAAATTCCGGCCTCCTGCGACATCGCCTCTGAAGCGCGCTACCGCATGGAGCTTCTCACCCCCGACACACTTGTGATTGCGATGAGCCAATCGGGAGAAACAGCCGACACCCTAGCAGCAATGCGCGAAGCCAAACAGCGAGGCTGCAAAGTTTTGTCCCTTTGCAATGTGAAAAACTCGACCATCGTCCGTGAAGCCGATGGAACCATCGATCTGAAGGCCGGCCCTGAGATGAGCGTCTGCTCCACCAAAGCCTTCACCTCGCAGCTCGCAACGCTTGCTCTATTTGCCATTCACATGGCCAGATTGCGACATCTCAGTGCAGAAGAAGGGCGCTCCATTTTAGATGAGCTCGCCAAAATCCCGGCCCAAGTCCAGCAAGTCATCGACCAAGAGCCAAAACTCATGCTGCTCGCTCAAAAATATGCCCACTACGACAACTTCTTCTTCCTCGGACGGCGCGTCATGTTCACCACCGCGCTAGAAGCTGCCCTCAAACTCAAAGAAATTTCCTACGTGAACGCCAACGGCTATCCAGCAGGAGAGCTCAAGCATGGCCCCATCGCGCTGCTCGACACCGAATTTCCAGTGATCGCCTTCTGTGCAAATCGCTCGACAGAAGAAAAAATTGCCAGCAGTCTCATGGAAGTCAAAGCACGCGGAGCCCCCATCTTGGCCTTTGCATCCGAAGGAATGCAGAGCGTGGCTGACATTGCAAACGACGTGTTCTGGCTCCCTGCGTGTATCGACCTACTTGCCCCTTTCGTCTCGAGTGTTGCAGGCCAGCTCTTTGCGTATCACATCGCGAAGATCCGCGGCTGCGACATCGACCAACCCAGAAACCTTGCAAAATCGGTGACCGTCGAATGAAAAAATGGATTTGGATTCCCCTTGCAGCGCTTGCCGTCCTTGTTGCGACACTCCCCTGGATGCTATCCGTGCCCCCAGGCAAGTGGCTTGCTGAGCGGAGCCTCTCAGAGCGCCTCCGTGGGAAAATAGAAATCGGTACGCTCCAACTCTCCTGGTTCGGGCCCCAGAGCGCCAAAGACATTCGCTTCCAGAGCACCGATGTCGACGCCACCATCCGCGAACTTTCATCCAACGTCTCGCTGTGGAACATCGGCGCATTCCAACGCTCGTTTAAAATGAATGGAGGCGCGATCCAAATCCACGCCGCAGACTACCCTCCAGGCGCTGTAGAAAACGTCAACGCAACCGTAAACGGCGCTCAGATCGAAGCCGCTGGCACCACGCAAGAGGGAGGCGAGAGCGGCTCTTTTGTGTTTCATGCGACGACCCAAGAAAGTGGGGCGATCGCTCTCGACATCGCGCTCACGCGCATGCCCAGCACTCTTTTGGACCGCTACCTCCAGGCAGATGGCAAACTCGCGGCGCTACTCGGCAGTTCGTTCAATGCAAACGGCGCCGCGAAAATCCATGGAACTTTAGGCACCGTGGATTTAGATCTCGCCTCCCCGAATGCCACAGCCAGCATCAACGCCGCATTCACAGACAGCGCCGTAACGCTCCGAGAGCCGCTGCTCGCAACATTGCACCTCACTCCTCGCTCTAGTATGCAGCTTCTTGGAAGAGCGCTCGAATCGCAAGACCCGATCACCCTTAAGTTGCAACCAGAGGGTTTCCTGTGCCCGCGAACGTTTTCTTTAGGCGCTTGTCAAATCGAGCGAGGCACCCTGGGGCTCGGCCGTCTCAACATCCAAAATGTCAATTCCGACTCTCCCCTCTTTTCTCTGCTCAAGCGCAACCCAAGAGCGGGTTCGATGAACGCCTGGTTTACAGACATGGACTTTTCACTCGCACGCGGTAAGTTGGATTTAAGCCGCGTAGATTGCTTGCTCGACCGCGGGATCCACCTCTGCGCTTGGGGGAGTATCTATCTCGTGAGAGACAAGCTCGATCTCATCGTTGGAATTCCCGCAGACACACTCATGAATGCGCTCGGAATCAGCGGTCTACCCGAAAGCTACGTCCTGAAAATTCCCGTGCAAGGCTCCATCCAAAACCCCGAAGCCATAACCGGCCCCGCAAGCGCTAAGATCGCAGCGCTGGTTGCCGGCCAAAGCGCCTTGAAACAAACGCCCTTCGGCGCCGTCCTCGGGATCTTCAACGCCGCAACCAACGACAGCAGCGATGTCCCGCCACCGAAGCGACCGTTTCCTTGGGAGAGGTAATATGTGGCCTTTGGCTGCGCTTGAAGAAAATGCTGGAATTTCAGCGAACGTTATTCCAGAAGTCTGGAATAGCGGGCCTGTTTTGCCCTCGTTATTCCAGACTTCTGGAATAACGGACCTGTTTTGCCTCCGTTATTCCAGAAGTCTGGAATAACGAGGCTCCTGATTCCTGGACTACGCCAGGTTAATCGCCGTGTGGCAAGGCAGCTTCATCCACAATGAAACTCTTCTCCAAGCCAATCGAGCGGAAGCCCGGCTGATCAAAATGAATTTTACTCAAATCCACTCGTTGAATCCGCAGACTCTCGTAGCTTCTGAAGTAAGTCTTGAGGTTGGTTTGGTCGTGTACGATCACCCATTCCGTGACATCTGTTGCGGGAGTATCTTTCTTTGCTTGGATGATTCCGTCGAAGATGTCGAATGTGTTGAGGATGTGAAAGCCTAAGCGCACGGTCTCGATCGCCGTTTTTTGGGGGCTTGCCCACTTGGAAAAGAGCGCCGCGCGAACGAAGCGAGACGGCGGCGTGTAATCGCCGGGAAGACCGAGCAAGCCACTGCCCTGCCCAAAGCCTTTAGCGCTCCAAGCCCCAAGCTGCAAAGCTGGCGCATTGATAGCGGATAAATTCACATAGTTTGCAAGATTTGTCAGATGCCAGTCAAAAGAAGGCGCATTTGTGAGGACGCCCAACGGATTGTCGTGCAAGTGAAGGCGCCCTTCGATGTACTCGACAATCAAGCAAGCGCCGTTTTTATCGCTCACGTAAAAGTGGAGCGGCAAGACGAAATTTCCAGCGCCCGCGACAGGGAGAGGCGCTTGCACCACCAGGAGTGTGGACAAAGCGGTTTTGACCTCAGCCACTGTGCCACACATCGCCAGAAGAAAACTTGCGAGCTCACTGACATTCAAGCTTTGCTCGAGGCGCTTCAGGTCGGGCGCTTGGTACTGAGCGAGCCCCGGTAAATACAGACAGCCTACCACCAATCCCCTTTCGTTCATCCCATCGGAGACAAGCGTGCGCGCGAACGATTGGTTCATCCCAACGTAGCCGTACTTGGTTTGCCAGCGAAGGCCTCCTGCGGGAGGCGCTGCGGTAAATTGTGTGGCCCTTGGGACAATGAGAAGCTCCGATTCGAGCGGAAAGCCAAATTCAAGCGAGCGGCAGTAGATGAGCGCGCCGTCTTTAGATTTGAGTTGGAAGGCGGTGCAAGCAAAGGCGCTCGTACATGTGAGCCAAGCCAAGATGAAGTAGATCCCACGCATGAGTGCACACTAGATGGTAGAGGAATTTCTTGACAAACAGTATGATGAGGGGAAGAACCCGGAGTCCACCACCATGTCACAGCCTCTCGTCTCGCGCAAACGCGCTCAAGCCATTTCCAGCGCCCTCTTTTTGCTCAGCCTCGCGACCCTGATTTACACCGACCAATGGTGGCCGGGAATTCTCCTCGGCATTGGGCTTCCTCTCGCCCTCAGACAATACCTGCTTGGCCGAACCTACGACATGATCATCTCGCTGGTGGTGTTCATTGGCGGTTTCATCACGGTAGGCTTCGACATCTCCTGGCAGCTGCTACTGCCGATTCTGTTCGTATTGGCCTCTGTTTACGTGGTGCTTCGCGAATTCATGGACACTGGGGACTCAGAGGCAGATCGGGAAGAAGACTTGAATCACGAACTCGAAGAAAAGAAGCGCAAAAAATAACGCATCAATTCACTTAATGCGACCAGCTAATTTCTGACGACAATGTCGTCAGTTTTTCGCTCCCCCGATAGGAGCTATATAAATCGTTCACGATCAATAGACTACAAAGAATTTTTAACCATTGACTTTGTCTCCAAAAGGCCAGAAATAATAGCTAATAATCAATCCCCATGGCTGCGCGAACCTCGCGCAAGGTTCCGTCTGCGACTCCCCGAGCCACCTGCGTCCCTTGCATCACGATATCCATGACGTACTCGGGATCTTGCGCCAGCACTTCACGCCGCTTTCGAATCGGCTCTAAAAATGCTTGCAATACGTCCAGCAAATACCTCTTCACTACGGAATCTCCAAGCCCGCCGCGCTGGTAGTGGGCTTTTAGCTCTTCGATCTTTGGTTTATCCGTCCCAAATGCGTCTAAATAAGTGAACACGGGATTTCCTTCGACTTTGCCTGGGTCTTCGACGCGTAAATGTCCTGGATCGGTGTACATCCCCTTCACTTTTTTCGCGATGTCATCTGCAGAGTCCGACAAAAAGATAGCATTGCCAAGGCTTTTGCCCATTTTCGCTTTGCCATCTACGCCTGGAAGTCTTGCGACAGCGGAAGAAACCACCTGGGGCTCAACCAACACGTTTGTCTGATAGAGGCGGTTGAATTTGCGGACAATTTCTGCGCAAAGCTCGATCATCGGGAGCTGGTCGTCGCCAACGGGCACGAGCTCCGCTTTGAATGCGGTGATGTCGGCGGCTTGGGAGACGGGATACACCATGAAGCCAGCAGGGACCTCTTCGCCGAATCCTTTTTGCTGAATTTCGAGCTTGACCGTCGGGTTATGCTTGAGGCGGTTCCACGTCACCAAGTTCAGATAATACATCGTCAGCTCGGGGAGAGCCGGGATCAGCGACTGGATGAGAATGGTCGTTTTTTTGGGGTCGATGCCGACAGCGAGGTAGTCGAGCGCCACCTCCAAAATGTGCTTGCGGATCAGCGCGGGCTCATGGGCGTGGTCGGTGAGGGCTTGGACATCGGCGAGCATGACGAACTGGCGGTGCTGCTCTTGAAGCTTGACGCGGGCGGCAAGCGAGCCGACGTAGTGGCCGAGGTGGAGCTTGCCGGTCGGGCGATCTCCAGTGAGAATATTCTTCATGGAGACAGATCATACGCAAGCTTCTCTTTAATTTGTGTAACTATTCACTGGAGTTTGGACTAATTCGCCCTCAACCGCGCAGTATTCACACAGCGCGCTCT
>CAYGHT010000044.1:0-10563 GCA_964349755.1 uncultured bacterium | reverse complement strand
CCTTGATGCCGCTGTCGAGGAGCTTGCGGGCTTTTTCTACATTGGAAGCGCCGGTCACGTCGATGAAAAACTCCAAGTGAGACATGTTGAAGCCGGGATCTGCAGGATTTTTGTCCACTGTGACTACGACTCGACCCTTTAGGCTGCTGAACGCAACTCCCGATTTTTCCATGTACACTTTGTAGGTGGCGATGATGCAATTGAGCACGGACATGGCAAATAGGTCTTCTGGAGAATAGCCGCCGCCAGGTCCTGTGAATTCAGGGGGGATCGCACAGGGGATGGGGGAGAGGTGATGGCTTTTGGCGGTCCACTGGGTAGAGATGCCGCTTGTGGCTGTTGCCTCGACTTCAAACTTCATGGGGAATTTAAGCATGGGAGTCTCCTTCTTCTCCACATACCATGATGGATCGATTCCACGCAAATTGCTGCTTTGCGCTACATTGAACCGATGCAGACGATTCTGGTTGAAAAGCGGGCGATCCAAACCCACGTCTTACTTTCCGAGCTTCACGCGTACACACGCGCTCCGTACGCGCCTCAACTGGAATTTCAGAGCTTTGCGATCCTTCGGCGGGTTTTAAGAAAAACGGCGGCTTTTCATCGGAAACAAGCGCTTTCTAAGCGCCAGCTATGGTTCGGCGCCTATTTCCAAAAAGAAGTGCTCGCAGCGGCTCTTCCCCATGTCTCGCTTCGCTGGGTCAGCGAAGAGATCGGCTGGGGCGTGTTTGCGGAGCGGGATTTTCAGCCGATGGAGTTCTTAGCCGAATATTCAGGGCTCTTTCGCAAGCGCGAGAAGGGCGATGAGAAAAATGCCTATTGTTTTGAGTGTCCGTTGATCCGAGGGGAGTCGAGTCCTTATCTCATCGATGCTCAGGAGAAAGGGGGCATCTCGCGCTACATCAATCACAGCGATGCGCCGAATGTCGAGAGCGCGCTTGCGACGGTGTTGGGAGCGCCGCACATTCTTTTAATCACAAAAGTAGCGGTTCCCAAGGGGGCAGAGCTTCGCTATGACTATGGGCCCGACTACTGGAAGCGGCGCAAGCGGAGCGCTTACGAGCCGTGACGAATTGCTTTTTAGAGACGGATCGGCTACCTTCGCTTTCCTAAAAAATGAGGTAACCTTATGTCTGCTGTTGCCACTGCATCGATTCATAAACACAGCTATGTTCCCAAGGATCTCGTTCATCGCTCGGGCTGTCCTTGTGTTCTAACTTCTTCCTACCGAATTTCGACTCTCCCTCCGGGAGATCAAACCAGCTTTGTTCACGAGTACACGACAATGCGGCTCGTTCACCAAAGAAAAAATAATGAGGACAATAAGAAGAAAGCAAAAAACACGCTCTCTTTAACAGCCCTTCATCACGAATTAGAAATAGACTCCCTTGTCCTCAGGAAGTCGGGTGCATCTAACATTTTGCTGAGCAAGGTGAGTTTTGATTGTTTGATCACAGACAAGCGTTTGACTACAGACAAACCGGCCAAGGAGTACCGAGATTACATCTCTTTCGATTTGAAAATCCCAGGAGTCAATTCAGATAAAGAAGCCGTCTTTTCTTACGAGATGGTTAAAGAAGCCTTCGGAAGCCGAGAAAATCTCTACGCAGCCCTTGAATATTTCTATGCAGTAGGGCGTGGTATAGCAAATCAGGCAAACCATAAGCACGGCATTCAACCTGATTATAATCCACGCTATTCAAAGCATGACCAATATATCCTACACACGGAGCAATTGCTCATCGCCTATTTAGCTTTGCCTGAAGCATCCGCCATGCTCCGCAATTGCTTAAGAACAAAAATTCGAGGAAAGTATTCTGAAGCCGCCTCCGTTAAAGTCTACAATATGGGGCTTCATATGCACTCGACTAAGACCTGCTGCGCTCCTTGTGAGTATTCTCTCCTTGGCCTTATGAATGCGCGAGAAGGCTTTAAACAGGGCCAGAAGCAATTGGGATTTTTGCCCAACTTCCAACAGGCCTGCTCTAGCCTCGATGAACAGCTCGCTTTTACCTTCCCCAAGAAATCCTCTTTCCGGCTCTTAGTCACTGTCACCGCTAGCGAGTCAGACGCAACTCATAAACAACAGCCCACATATACGCGCCAAGAGCTGGCTTCAAGCGAATCTACTCCTCTACACGTCATTTCTGTAAAAGCTCAAACCACTTTTCAATGCATCTTCACCACGCTCCTCAGCGCCGAGTACGACCCAAGAAAACTCGCTGCTTCATCCACACTGAACGACAAAACCGTTGGGATCAGTGGCTCAAAAAACACTCCCGGTAGTTCCCCCACTGCCAAGAAAGTAAAAGAGGTCCGAGAGGCCGAACTTGATCAAATAGAATTATTGGAATAGCAGCCATTTCCAAATGGGAATCACTGAAATCAGAAACCCATTCATCTCGATTTTATCTTGTTCATTTTCCGTGAGGATGATTCCTTCTCGTAAGTGATGCGTGTTCATGGCTTCCATCAGCCCTTCGATTTCTCGATTTCTTACCTCTGGATCCGAAAGGTTTGTCGTTACCTGGATCGCTTGAACGATCTGATTGCCTTCTCTCAAGATGAAGTCGCACTCTTTTGTCTCTTTGTGAAAGTAGATTTCTTTCGTCTGCATTACAACCGTGCGTTGTCAACGCATGGTTTTGCCAAAAACCGTGCGCTGCCAATGCACGGTTTTGATAAAAACCGTGCGTTGGCAATGCACGGAATCGAAAAGCTGTTAGTTTTTAAGCGTTTGCATAGATCGCAGCTCCCATTTCGTCTAGGGCGCTTTCACTAAACCAAAAACCATTATTTCGAGCTTGTGCGCGACGCTCTTGAGCGAGCCCCAAGCGCATGATGAGATGCTATAGTATATCATGGCGGACGTTTGATATAGTATAGCAGATCAATTGACATCTGGTCTGATATGTTATACTATGTAATTTAAGTGAATTTATATAGGATAGTAGATCAAATGATCGAATCGATTGAGGAAATAGCAAACAAGATCAAAGCGGCGCGGAAAAAAAAGGGACTTAGTCAAAGAGCTCTGGGCGCTAAGGTTGGAATTCCGCAAAGCCACTTGTCTAAGATTGAGCGTGGAATGGTTGATCTTCAGACA
Source organism: uncultured bacterium (assembly GCA_964349755.1). Classification (GTDB taxonomy): domain Bacteria; phylum Chlamydiota; class Chlamydiia; order Chlamydiales; family SM23-39; genus CAITMJ01. The sequence continues at coordinate 7,457 of CAYGHT010000044.1, read as the reverse complement.
TCGAGTTTGATTCAGCTTGCGCGAATCCTTGAGATGGAGCTTATGTTGGTTTCGCGCAGTCACGTGTCAGCGGTTCAAGCGCTTGAAAAACGGGGCTCGCTCAAGTCCGTTCCGGTTTACCAACTTCCAGATGAAGAGACAGAAGATGAAAATGCCTGATATTCGAGTGTTGAGTGTTCTTCTTTATCGTCGTCCCATTGGTACGCTGACTCGTTTGCCTGGGGATAAGTATCTATTTGCATTTGATCAATACTACATTCAAGATCAGGCTCGTCCGACTCTCAGTGCGTCATTTAAAGACTCTGAGGGAGATCTCATCACCGATGTCAAAATTACGCGGACTCGTCTTCCTCCTTTTTTTTCAAATCTTCTTCCTGAAGGAGTGTTACGAGAATATCTTGCGGAGCGAGCTTCCATCAACTCCAAGCATGAGTTCTTTCTTTTATGGGCACTTGGGATTGATTTGCCTGGCGCTCTGACTATTCAAGCGATGGATGGCGAGGAACCTCTTCTTAAGGCTGATATTCCAAAGCTAAAGAGCTCTCAACACCAAGAAATTCCCTTGCGATTTTCCTTGGCTGGAGTTCAGCTAAAATTTTCAGCGATTGCAAAAGCCGATCATGGATTGGTTATTTCGGCGAACGGAGTGGGAGGGGAGTGGATTGTAAAACTTCCGCACTCTACATTTCGTGGGGTTCCAGAGAATGAATATACGATGATGGAATTGGCAAGACGGGTAGGGATTGACGTCCCTGAAACTGTGTTGCATTCGATTGAAGAGGTGCAAGGATTGCCAAATGAATTTAAGCAGCTGGGTGACAGTGTCTTTGCGATTAAGAGATTCGATCGAACTGAAGATGGAGGCGGAGTTCATATCGAAGATTTTGCGCAGGTGTTCGGAGTCTACCCTGAGAACAAGTACAAGAGCGCAAGTTATCGCAACATTGCGGAAGTGATCTGGAAAGAGGTTGGAGAGGCTGGGATTGTAGAATTTATCAGGCGTTTTGTTTTTAACGCCCTGATTGGCAACGGCGATATGCACCTTAAAAATTGGTCGCTTATCTATCGAGAAAAAAATAAAGCAGCGCTTGCACCTGCGTACGATTTCGTTTCGACGATTCTGTATTTGCCCGAAGATCAGCTCGCTTTAAACTTTGTGGACAGCAAGGATTTTGGGTCTCTCACACTGGATCAGTTCAAGCGTTTTGCTGGAAAAGCACAGCTTCCTGAAGAGCTGGTTCTAGATACAGTGCAAGAAACAGTTCAAGCCTTTTCGGAAGGCTGGAAAACAGTCAAGGATCTTCCCTTAAAAGAAGAGGTCCGAAAATCGATCTTGACCCATCTCAAGACCATTCCGCTCTGGACTAAATATTCGTAACTATTCAGGTGGTTGGCTGCAAGTTGCTGAACCACAGAGGTCACAGAGCGCATTAGAGAAGTTATGAAGCACGATAAAAGCCAAGGAAATGCGTGTTTTTCGCCGCGTTTCGCGGCCTCTGTGTGCTCTGTGATCTCTGTGGTTCAAAAACTTGCGCTCAGAGCCACCCACCTGAATAGTTACAATAGGTTCTACTTTGCAGGCTCATACACAGGGCGCGCCTGGAATCCAACTTCGCGGACGGAGAAGATGAGGGTGGCGATGGGCTCCCACGGGGCTCGCTTGTCGATGTGGAGCAACACTTCTGTTTGGGTGCGCTCTTGGGGAAGGACGCCGAGCTTGTATTGGCGGGCGAGCTCTTCTTGGATCTCGAGGGCTGTGTTCATCGGGTATTCTTGAAATTCGGTGAGCCACTTGTATTTGCCGTCGGCGCTCACGCTTACGTGGACGAGGTGGCGTTCGGGCTTTGCTTTGGAGTGTTCGGCGTGTTTTTCGGGAGTCAATTCTGCGAGTTTGACTTCGGTGTCGAGGAGGGCTGCGCGCGAGACGGCGAGCGTTGCAAAGAGGGCGAGCATGAGGAAAAGAAAGTCGATCATGGGAGCGAAGTTGAAGTTATGGCCGCTCTTGAGCTCTTCTTGGGGGATTAGCTCCATCAATGCTCCTCGCTCGCATCGATGAGTGTCGAGAGGGAAAGGGCTTCCACTTCGACAAGGCTCAAGGTTTGGACGACGCGGTATTTGAGTGTGGAATAAAAGATCATGGCGATGATGGCGACGACGAGGCCCATGACCGTGGTTCCGACAGCAATGCCAAGTCCATCGAAGAGTGCATTGATGCTCTCAATGGAGCGGTTGACGTCGTAAAAGGCGTAGAACATGCCGATCACGGTGCCGAGTAATCCGAGCATGGGAGCGATGATTACGATGTCGTTGAGTAGGGATAGGCGTTGCCAAAACGTCGTAGAGGCCCGCTTTCCTTCCGATTTCATGGCGTCCATCATCACTTGGGTGCCGAGCTTTCGCGTGGCGATGCCTGCTTTTACGATGGAGCCGAGGAGTTTGCCGCGCGATTGGCACAGGGCCGCGGCTTCGGTGAATTGTTGGCGCGTTAACAGGGCGCGGAGCTCGTCGATGAATGAGCTATGGACAATTTCCTTCTTTCGAAATGTCGCTAAGCTATAGAGCCAGATGGCGAGCGAGGCGACCGACATGAACGAGAGGGTAGAGTAGATGATGGGGGCTGAAGTAAAAACTTTCCTGAGATCGAGCCACTGGGATGTGGGAGCTGGGGGAGTGGCTCCAAAGGCTTGGAATGCGCAAAGGAGAAGAGCAAAAAGGGCAAATCGTTTCATTATAAGGAACTCCAGTTTATAGCCATTTCAACATATCAGCGCTTGTTGAATGGTGCAAGAACCACTATACTCTTTGCCCATGAAAACTAAAAAGGATTTACGCATTCCATTCACGTGGGAAGAGCGGCGGCCCATTCATCTGGAGCGGTTTTTTTATGTGCCGAAGCAGTGCGATGTGTCGGGATTCGAGCGGGTGCGATGGGACGATGTGCGGGTGTTTGGCGCCCGCGCTCCGGTGCATGTGGAGTTTTGCAGCGGCAATGGCGAATGGATTGGTCGACAGGCCAAGGAGCGTCCCGACATTCATTGGGTGGCGATCGAGCTCCGTTTTGATCGGGCGCGCAAAATCTGGCTGAAGAGTTTTCGCGAAGAGCTTCCCAATCTCTACGTGGTGTGCGCGGAAGCAGCGCTCTTCACGCGCGAGTTCATTGAGCCGCGAAGCGTCGCAAAAAGCTATGTCCATTTTCCCGATCCTTGGCCCAAGCTCCGCCATGCGAAAAATCGGCTGATCCAGGCGCCGTTTTTGGCAAGTCTTGCCAACGTCACAGAGCGTGGGCGTGGCGTTACGTTAGTGACAGATGATCTGCCTTATCATCAGCGGATGATCGACGCGTTTGCTGCTGTGAGTGCGTGGAATCGCCTTCCTGTGCAAGAGGTCCATTCACCTGCCGACTCATTTTTCGCGCGCCTGTGGCAAAGCAAAGGGCGCTCCGCCCACACACTGCGGTATGCGTGTGAGTGAGTGGACGCGCATTGTGCTTCCCTCAGAGCCTTGCGACTTGCTCGACTGGACAGACGCGCTTGAGGGTGCTAGGCCCAAGACGGGCATTGTTTGGGACATTCGCCTTGGGATAGAGCGCGCCTTTTTTCCGTTTGACGATCCGATGCGCTTCGAGGCGTTGGCGCTGGCGCTTAAATCTTTTTCCACGCTTGTGTGGCCCTCGTTTCAGGAAGTTACAGCGGCTGTGTGCCTTTACCGGGGGCCGCTGGACGTCGCTGCTCAATTTGCGTGGTCTGAGCGGCAGCGATTGAGTTTTGCGGAAGAAACGCTGTCGGAGCGGCAGTTTTGTACGGATGTGCTCGCGCTCTATCTCCAGATGCTTGCGCACAAGCTCCCTGATGAGCTTGACGTATTGCTCCTCTTCGATGAGCGGAGCATTGCTTCGAGGGCCGAGGCATTGTCTCTCCTCTCCAACGAGCGCTTTGCCCATTTCACTTTGGGGCTCCGAGGCGATGCTCTTTTGCGCGATGGCTTCGTGTGGGATGAAAGTGGGAAGTTGGAGCGTCGCAAGATCCAGACAAAGACGGGCCTTGTATTTCCGGAGCGTTTCGATGCTCGCTTCGATCGGGCGCTCGAGCAACTCGACGCCCCAGCAAAGGTGGTTTTCGAGGCTTTTTTATCCGAAGAATGGGAGGGGCTCGACCGACTTCTCGTTCTTGAGGGGACGCTCGGCGCTCAAGGGATGCGCAAGCTGAAGGGGTTTGAGGCTGCTGGAGGAGAAGTGGTGATTCTTTAGAAAATCGGGGCAGAGGGATTTGAACCCCCGACCTACTGGTCCCAAACCAGTCGCGCTAGCCAAACTGCGCTATACCCCGGTAGATAAGAGGAGCTAGCATAGCGAATTGCTCCCTTTTTCACAAACTGGAGTTTTTGCTATGCTGAAAAATGTGATGATCCCTTTTCTTGAACGCGCTTCGACTAAAACCCTCCAGGCACTCGCAAAGCACCCGCTCGATCTCACGCGGCCAGGCGTTTTGACGCCAGAGCGGCTCGAGCATTTTTCGGCGCGCGCGCTTGGATTCACGCTGAGCTTTGGCACCGAACGGATCGACGATGCGGTGCTGGGTGCGCTTTTGGCGCTTGCGAAAGAGTCCAATGCGCTTGAGAGCATGGCAGCGATGCAAATGGGTGCAGTCCTCAACCGGATTGAGGGGGTACAGAGCGAGCAGCGGGCGGTGCTCCACACGGCGATGCGCGATGTGTTTGGATCTGGACAAACGGCTCCAGCTGCAAAAGCGGCAGCTCTAGCCGCTGAGCGGGAGCTTCACAAGCTCGAGAAGTTTTTGCCAGAGGCGCACAAGCGCTTCACCGACATCGTGCAAATCGGAATTGGCGGCTCTGACTTAGGTCCGAGGGCGCTGACCCTCGCGTTGCAGCCGTTTTATTTGCCAACTCTTCGCGCCCATTTCATTTCCAACGTGGATCCCGATGACGCCAATGTGGTTTTATCTCAGCTCGATCTCAAGAAGACGCTCGTCGTTGTGGTTTCCAAGTCTGGAACGACGCTCGAGACGCGGACGAATGAGGAGTTTGTTCGCGAGCGGATGCGCGGGGCTGGGATTGATCCAAACGCCCATTTTGTGGCCGTCACGGGAGAAAAGAGCCCGATGGATGATCCGGCGCGCTATCTGGCGTCGTTTTACATCTGGGATTTTGTTGGGGGGCGCTATTCGGCAACGTCGATGGTGGGCGCGGTTACACTTGGGTTTATGCTGGGCTTTCCCGCCTTGCGCGAGCTTCTTCGCGGGGCGCACGAAATGGACCGGCATGCACTCACGGCAGCGCCTAAAGACAATCTTCCGCTTTTGTCTGCGCTTTTAGGGATCTGGAATCGCAATTTCTTAAAACTTCCCACAGTGGCGATCATCCCGTATTCACAGGCGCTTCACCGTTTTCCAGCGCATTTGCAGCAGCTGGATATGGAGTCGAATGGCAAGCGGGTCGACAAGTCGGGTAAAGGGGTGGAATTTTCAACGGGGCCTGTGATCTGGGGCGAGCCGGGAACTAATGGGCAACATTCGTTTTATCAGCTCATTCATCAAGGGACCGATCCAGTTCCTCTCGAGTTCATCGCGTTTCGGAGGAGCCAGACGGGCCCAGATCTCGCCATTGAACAAACGAGCTCGCAGCAGAAATTGCTTGCGAATGTGTTTGCTCAATCGATTGCGCTCTCGATTGGTCAGAGTAGCAAAAACCCAAACAAGTCGTTTCCGGGCAATCGCCCGAACCGCTTGCTCCTCGCCGAACAGCTCGATCCGTACACGCTGGGGGCCCTTTTGAGTTTGTATGAGCACAAAGTGGCGTTTCAGGGGTTCATTTGGAACATCAATTCATTTGATCAAGAGGGCGTGCAGCTGGGCAAGGTGCTCGCGAGTCAAATTCTCGCGCTCATGCGGGGTGAAAAGGTCGATTTCCCGCTTGGGGAGGCGTACTTGCGCCTGCTTCTGTAATTTCTAAATCTTTAATGATTTAGCGTGGTCATAACTAATGAGTTCTAGTGGTTCTGTTTTTTTATAAGCCGCTTCTTGATGAGACATTTTAAGTAGCTTCTGACCACCATCTAATTTTGCTAAATCAACAATTAGCTTAAGGATTGCTTTTTCCGAATCATCGAATACATCCATATTTGGTTCTTGTCCACTTTTCAAGAGATGGTTGCCGGCAGAAAGAAGAACTCCTTCTTGAATTAGACGCTGGCTCAAATTCTGGTATTGATCTGGGCAAGGGCCATACTCTAGATGAACGTATCTGGCTCCAGTAATGCTCGTTTTATAACGTTCAAAGTGCTTGAAATCTGCGTAAAAAAATCCTTTGTTTAAAAACAGAGGGCTTTTAAGAACAGTGACCAAAAATCGAGCGCATTGCTTAAAAAGTTCCCAGCTAAATCTTCTGTTTCCGCTGTAAATATCAGGAGCGTGACATTTCCAATGAACATTCAGCGCGTTAAATTCTGCGTATGCTTCATCGCATTTCAGCCTGATGTGTTCGTCTTGCACTTCTTCTTGAACAAAGTATGTTTCCCATCGCTTAATGCTAGCTTCGCCAACTTTTAAGTAATTGGCAAAAGCAACTTGTGACATGCCAAGCATGGAGCGAAATTTAACGATTTCTTCAGACGTGAGCAGGTTGTGGTTTTTTCGATATTGATCAGCAGCGGCTTTTCTCAAATGCCCCATTTGTTCAAGATCCATCAGGGGTGTATTGCAATTTACGCAAACAAAAGCGGATACTACAACCTCAACCTCTTCTCCCTTTACTTCGGGAGTTACTCGAAGTTTTCTTTCTTCAAATTTGTCTTCTTTACAATTTAAGCAGTGCATCGCTTTATCCTTCCTCTCTAAACCTGGTTTCATGAAGAGAGACATGGAAATACCATTTCTTTTCAACCGCGAATTTAATGTACATCTGTTTTTGGAATATTGTGCTTCGCCAACAGAAAGCAAAGAGCTCGCAGTCTTCAATCTTCTTCTCATACGATTTTTGTGGCGGTTTGCTGCCCGCATAATCGTCAATCGTGATTTCCTCCAATGCAGCTCGAATCAATTTCCAAAAACTCGCATGATCGGCGACATCCAGCTCTTCCAGCTCACTGCTGGCTTTAACAAAGTTTGCAAAAGCACCGTTTCCTTCTTCTAGAGCCACTTTTGCAGCCTGAAGTACTTTTGTCAGTTCACGGGCAGAAGGCCGCGTCGCGTACATTCGTTCCTTGGAATCTTATTGTAGCATCAAACGATACTAAAAATAAAGTATATCGTGCAACAATATTATCTTATGTCCTGTAAATTAATTGTTTAAGTCTTCTTCTGTGATCTGTCCGGCGGATAGGGTGAACTGCTTCATACCGGATGGCTTTTCCCAGGGTTCATGCGGGGTAAAAAGGTCGATTTTCCGCTTGGGGAGGCGTACTTGCGCCTTCTTCTGTAATTTGTCCGGCAGATAGGGTGAAC
>CAYGHT010000043.1:0-10598 GCA_964349755.1 uncultured bacterium | reverse complement strand
ATTTAATTAAATAAGACTAATTTGAGCTGTAGAGGTGAGATATGTTCCGTCCTTGGGCGTCGATTTGGTGTTCTCCGCGGATGACGATTCGGCAGATTGTCGCTGAATCGCCCAACCGTTCGTTCTGGTGTTTGGCTGCGATCTACGGCTTTTCGAGTTTGCTCAACACGTTCCAGTCAATTTATTTAGGACTGCACATGCCGCTTCTCGGCATTCTTTTACTCGCCGCTGTATTGAGCCCGTTCTGGGGGTACGTATTTTTTAGCATTTGGGGCTGGATTGTGACGGTGACGGGCAAATGGTTGAAAGGAACGGCTCCATTCCTTGCAGTCCGCGCTGCATATAGCTGGTCTTGCGTACCGCTGCTCATCAACATTCCACTCTGGCTTCTTCTCGCAGCTGTTTTTGGCCAGGATTTATTTGTGAACTTTTCGCAAGGGGCGATCCTCACAGGGGGCCAAGCATCGCTTCTCTTTTTGGTGTTGCTGATTCGCTTGGGCGCGGCCATTTGGTCTCTTGTCCTCTATGTCAATGCACTCGCGGAAGTACAAGGCTTTTCAATTCTTCGCGCGCTTGGCAACATTTTAATCTCTGGTGCAATCATAGGGATTGTATCGTACGTTTTGCTCCTTCTATTCAACAGCGCGTTTCACGCGACGATGAGTCTGACCGTTTTTTTAAACGAACCTTTTAATTCATTGAGGCCTTTATGAGACTGAAAAAACTCGGCATTTGGTTCTTGGCGATTTTTCTCTTTGCGACGCATGTGTGGGTTCGCTCTGCCTCAGCGGATGAGCCGAGCCATTCGTGGAAGCAGATGACCTCTCGCTCGAAGGATTGTCAGATTGCATTCCCAAGCCAGCCTCAGGTGATTCAGCGCGCGTTGAAGGTATCTGAAGAGGGGCATATGCTCACTTACGACATTTATTTAGCGCCGCTACATCGCGATGCGCTCTGCTTGCTCCTCGTGGCGACGTATCCAGCTCCCATGACGCAAGGCAACGCCGTTGCCGGTCTTGAGGGCCTTTTGAATGGGATCCTCGGCCACAATCCTGAGAGTAAGATGACGTTTGCAAAAGTCATCGATCTCAAAGGCAATCCAGCGGTCGATTTCCTCATTCAGTCGCCGACCTCGTATTTCCGCGGCCAAGCGCTGATGGTGGGCTCCAAGCTCTTTTTAATTGCCCTCGAAGGGCGCGCCGATCAGTTCGAAGAAAAAGTGTTCACTCGCTTTGCAGAGACGTTTTCGCTGCTGCCTTAAGAATTTATGTTGAGGGCCACGAGCGCGTCATGGTACATTGAAGCGCTTTTTACAACTGAGGCCGATGCAATGTGTATCTGGAAGTGTTGCTGTTCTTATAGAACGCCGGTGCATCCGATCCGGCCATCTGTTTCCGCGACCACCACCACAGTGACTCTCGTGTCGGCTCGCCAATTCGGATCGGTTTCCACGACGCCCTCACACAGTCCAATCCTGGGGAGCGCCCCATCGCCCGATGCGAAGGCGCAGCCAAAACCGCTTGATCTGGATAAAGGAAAGCCAGAAGCGCAGTCTCCGCCTGTTGTTCAAAGCCATATGCCGATCCTGCGTCCCAAATTAGTCTCCTATCCTCCGTCACTTTCACCTGTTCGAGAAGTCACTGATGAGAGCCTTTCGTCCACATCGCCTACGCCAATCAAACCAAAAGCGGCGATATCGCAGAATCGATGGAACTCGGCACCCCGATGAAAAGTGCACTTTTTCAAACCTTCGAGCGTCTTCTCCAAATTGCCGATGAGCTCTTAGGGCCAACCGGCTGCGCGTGGGACAAAGAGCAAACGCTCCGCTCGCTGCAGCCATACCTGCTTGAAGAGACCCACGAGCTCATCGAAGCGATCGACACCCAAGACTCAGAAGCGATGCTCGAAGAGCTCGGCGATGTGTTTTACGCGCTTGTTTTCATCGCAAAGCTCGCAGCAAACGAGCAGCGCTTTCAATTGGAAGACGCGCTAACGTCTGTCGGAGATAAACTCATTCGTCGCCATCCCCATGTCTTTGGAGGCGTAAAGGTAAACTCGACAGACGACATCGTTCGCAATTGGGAAACCATCAAGCGCCAAGAGAAAGGCAAAGACCGCAAGCACCTCTTTGACGGCATCCCGCCGTCGCTCCCAACGCTGCCACGCGCCCAAAAGATGGCGCACCGCTTAGCCAAGCAAACAAAGGCGGCGGAGGCACCCGAGTTATTTGGAAGCGAAGAGGAGTTGGGCGAGCTCCTGTGGCGTCTGGTGAGGGAGGCCGAGGCAAAAGGGATTGAAATCGATGGGGCGCTTCGGAGACGGCTTGGGCGAATTGATTCACGCTGAGCGAATCAGCACTCGTTTCCCTTTGAACGCAAGCGCTAGCTTTAAGATTCGCTTGACGCCGCGATCGTGCAATTCTTGCGCGTAACATTTCTGTTCGATTTGCTGGAGTGCAGAAGCGGCAGCGCTTTCCAAGTCGATGGTTTCGAATTCGTCGATTTTCTTAAACTCCATGACGATCCCAAGATCCTTGTGATTTTTTGGAATGAGCATGACGTCGTATCTTCCGTAGCCGCTTTCTCGATTGGATTTGACTTCGTATCGATCGCTAAGTCCGATGAGCATCCCTAACACAAACGCGTGGTAAATTTTCTCCGGTTGTTCGGAAGAGACGTCGAACACGCTGACCGCCGAGAGAAGAAACTTCTGAAAAATGCGAGAAAATGTATCGAGATCGCCACTTGTCAAGCTGCTGAGAAGTAGCTGGTATTGAGGCTCCTCGAGACTTTTTTCAAACCATTCTAAGATCATGGATCTGTAGAGTTCGGTCACTTCTGCGTTGGGAATGCGCAGTTCGCACGGCACACCATACGTAGGTGTCGAAGCGATCGTCAAATACCCGCTGAATACAAGCAGCGACCAGACTGCGCGCGAATTGGTTTTCAGATCGGCAAAGATGATCCCTTCTTCAATGGGTTTTGCAATCGTCCTTCCTTGAAGAAGTTCCTCAAGTCCAGTCTTTAAATCATCAGATCCTTGAGCAAAGAGCTGTTTGACGAGAAGGTTGTCGCTCGTATTGACCCAATAAGGTGCTAAAACTCCTTTTTTTCTGATGCAGCACAAGACAGACCACGGATTGTAAATTCCCGTGCACGATCCAATGCGATAGCCGTTGTACCACTCTCGAATTTGAGGCAACTTGTCGAGCAAGTTGTACTCTGCAAGCAACGCTTTAACTTCGGCTTCCAGAAGGCCAAATTTGTCTTGAAATTCTTCGCTCAAGATTGTGAAGGTTTCGATGTTGTTGAGGCCTGAAAAAATGCTCTCCTTTGCAATGCGGAGAATTCCCGTAAGCACGCCGCGCTCAAGCGAAGGGTTGTCTTTTAAGCCAGCAGAGAGCCAATTGCGCAAGAATCCGATCAATTGATCATAGTAATTTCCAACGTAGGCTGCATGCGCTGGAGCGTCATATTCATCGATCAAAAGAACGACTTTCTGTTGATGATAACGGTGCAACCAGTGGGAAAGATCGAGCAAGCTGCGCGCTAATGCGGAAGAGTGGGCCTTTTGGAGGAAAACTTGGGTGTAAACTTGCTTTTCAGCTTCATTCAGAGTTTCTCCTTCCATGAGGTATTGATGACGTCCAAATTCCGCTGCAATTAACCCCGCCAATGCATTGAACGTCTCTTCCCACGAAGAAAATTTAACGTCCTTGAGTGAAAGAAAGATGACCGGAAAACGCCCTTGCAACGCCCTGCATTCTCCGTTCTTCCAAACCTTGAGCGATTCGAAAAGATGGCTTGTGCTTGTGCGACTCTTCTCAAAAAAATAGCGGAGCATGGATAAGTTCAGCGTCTTGCCAAACCTGCGCAAGCGAGGAATGAAAGCTATTTTTATTTTTCGCTCAACAAGCTCTTGAATGAAAAGCGATTTATCGACGTAGACGTATCCGCCTTCAATGAGTTCCTGAAAATCGCTAATTCCAATCGGGAGAGGCTTTTGCATATTCTATTTAGTATGGACGGCAAAATCTTTTTATACACAAACAACCTCAAAAGTCCCTGATAGGTGCTCATTGCTCCTCCAAAAACTGCTTCTCATGGGCGAGCAGCCACTTCTTGCGCACGAGGCCCCCGTTATAGCAACCGAGATTTCCGTTTGTGTTGATGACGCGGTGGCAGGGGATTACGATGGCTAGATGGTTTGCACTGTTGGCTTGAGCGACAGCGAGGCAAGCCGACGGTTCTCCGATGGCTGCCGCAAGTGCCGAATAGGACATGATTTCGCCGGGAGGGATTTTTCTCACCTCTTCCCAGACACGCCGTTGGAGGGGCGAGCCCAGTAAAAATAAGGGCGTCTTGAATTCTTGGAGCTCACCAGCAAAATAGTGGAGAAGTTCGTTCTCGATTGACGCGATGGGTGGAGTGCGGCCTGGGATGATGGCTGAGTTGGTTTCCTCTTTGAGCTTTTCGATTTTGCGCTCTAAACTTTGGTGATCTACAAATTCTAAAAGACAGAGCGCTTTTTCGTCGGCGATCGCGATCATGGGGCCAAGCGGCGTATCGATCCAGGAAGCTCTGAGGATGTTCACTTGCTTCAATTTCGAGAATTTTGAGGGAGCCGCTCCCATGATGCGCAAAAATGCATCGCGAAATCCGCTGCTCGATTCGTAGCCAGTGGAGAGCTGCGCATCGATGACCGATTCGCCGCTTCGGATTTGCTTCATGGCAAGACCAATTCGCTTGGCGCGAGCGTATTCGACAAACGTCATGCCGAATCTTTTTTTGAACTGACGGCGTGCGGTAGAGGCGTCGATCGACATCGCTTGAAAATCTTCGTCTTTCCAACGCTTTTCCGGGTTTTCATCGATGGCTTTTACGAGCGTTTGAACGAGTTTTGAGACAGATTTTGGATGGGAAAGAGGGCGGCATCGCTTACACGGCCGAAAGGAAGCTTGCTCTGCTTCTCGAGCGGTCCGATAAAACTCGCAGTTTTCGTACTTGGGCTTTTTTGCCGGGCAGGTGGGACGACAGAAAATGCCGGTTGTTTTAGACCCCACAAAGAAAACGCCTTCGTATTCTGGCTTCTTGTCTATTAGCGCCTGGTAATATTCCTTCTTACTCTCGGCTGTGATCATCCTCTAGCGGCCCTCAATTTGAAAATAAGCTTCCAGTATGATGAGTCTGAAAAAAGCCGCCGCCGAAAATCGGGCATTGATTTTTTTAGTAGACCGCAGTATAGACGCGGGCTCTCTTCTGGTTGTTGATACTCTATCAATAAATGATTTGAGTTAAACAAATTATTATCTATCGTAATTTAAGTTACTTGCGTTTAATCTCGATGCATTTTTACGAGGAAATATGTCGCAAGTTGGTTTGTTTCTTTCAAAATTATGTGTGCCCAGCGAGTCAAATAGGGTACGTCAGCAAGTAGAAAAAGCCGGAATTGCGGTGAACGATGTCAGCTGGTACACCGCGCACATCACGTCAACCTCACATGTAATCGTCGCGATCGCTGTCTCCGTCCTGAATGTCCCGACCTATTTAACGCGAGGCGTATACCGATTTAGCGCGCATGTCATCGTCCTCGACATCAAAGTAGCCGTTAAAGGCCTCGGAAGCGATTTAGCCGCCTGCTTGCAAAGCGGTTCCTTTGTCCTAGTCGGCGTGGTGTACGTCGCATTTGGAATCCTGTTTCCTCGCACCGTGTTTGCTTATTTTGTGAGCGCGTCAGTGGAAATAGCAAAGCCGGGGCCGCAACCATCGCCAGGTAAAGGACAGGGGAGTTTGGCTTTAGTGGCGTCGACTACAGACGGGGATTCGTTGGACTTGGGCTCTGGGCCAGTGGCTGTAGTCTACTTTAATCCGAATCTGCTTTCTGGCGTTGTTACGGTGCGCTCGCCGCGCAGAAGCGTCGCTTCCAGGGCAAGCGAGCTCCGCTTAGAAACTGAAGAAGGGCAAATTCTGCCCCAACTGAATCGTATCACCCGCGTCCTCCCAATCATACTGCGACAGTCGCATGAGAATGCGTCTCGTATGCGTGTAGTCGCAAATTCAGAGGAAGGCTTTGAGCTCGTCTCACGACGCGAAAATCCACAAGAGAGCTGGCTTGCCTATGTTCAGCAGCAGCCCGGAAAGTACACGCTAGAAATTATGGCCAACTTTGCAAAGACATGGGGCCACCTCATGGCTATGCTTCAAAGTCCTGACAAGCCAGAGACTGCAATCCCTGTGGAGAAGCGAGCGCAGTATATGGCGCCTTTTGTGTGGTTCTTGATGTATTTGGCGCAAATGCGAGGTGCCCAAGCGTTCGAGCAGGGGATGATCGTATTTCAAGATCCAGGGCATCGAATTCATGATTTCTTTGCAGCGGCAGCTGGAAAACAAAGGGACTCTTCTCATTATCGCGGACGGCGTGTGACTTCCTATGAAATACCAATCACTCAAGATGGTGTTTCTGGATTGCCAGGAGGGAACCGAACCAGTCATTTTGGTCAATTGCCTACTGCGACCGACCCTAAGAACCAGTACACCTTTCTGAAGCCAGAGTCATGGCCTGTGCGTGGAACTCCGGGGCAATTTGCAATGCATGCAGTCGAATATGCGTTTGCTCTAGTGAACCATGCCAGAGGATGTCCGACAGGCATTGGCGAGTTGAAAGAGCATCCTCCATCTGCAATCACGAAAAATTTTGCTCACCTTTTTTCCAACAAGAGCGCCGCTACTTTCGTGAAAAATTATGGAATTGCAGCGATGATTAAGTCATTTCGAGACTTGCTTGTAGCAGATTCAAATGCTCCTGAAAAAGGGGCCATCTTGGAGTTTGCAAAAAGCTTACCCAAACGCCATACCCACTCTCTCATCCGCAAAGGAGAAGAAGTCATCCTAGAGGACATTTTCTCGATTGAGGGCAACAGAGAAGAGCGCGAGCGACTCAATGCGCCGCTTCAAGAGCTCATTCGCCTCGCATCAACGTAACTCAAAACGCGCGCGCAATCGGCGCCGCTTTCCGCGACGGTTTGTTTAGCGAAGATAGGAGCAAGCCCAAAGAGCGAGGAGTCGTAAGAGCGTGACGGGGAAGAAAACACCAAGAAGGACGATTTCGAGAAAAAGTGGGATTCGAGCTAGGGCAAATGCCGAACTCAAGCACCGCTCGAACGCAAGAAGGCGGCGTGCCAGCGATGGCATTTGTAAGGCCTTAGGGTGAGAGGCCATCATTTCTAACAACTCGTTCCGCTGTACATTTGAGCCGAGTGAGAAGCTAATTGAAGAGAGAAACTTTGGAAAACTTGAGCCTGTAATTTTCGGGTGATCGAGAATCTGCTGGAAAACTACGCCATAGTTATTCCCATCGTGAAGATAACATAGAAAATCGGCGATTCCTTTGGCTTTGCTCCACTCCGTGGCTCGCCCATCACTGAGAATGGTGTGGAGAATTGCCATCGAATCTGGTTTTGACGAATCGAACTTGTGGAGGGCCCACCACAAAACCTCAGCTCGATGCTTCTCCGTGAGTAGAGGATCATCTTGAAGGAATTCGGCTACGCGTACGCGATCTTGGATTGGTAAGTTACCAAAATAATTTGCAATATCGAATAAGACCCTTCCTCGTAAATCTGCAGTGAATCGAGGGTCCGCTCGAAACACTTTGATCAAATCAAGGCGGCTGTTACACGGTAAGTTTCTAGCAAACCAACAGGCGTCAAGGATCTTTGAACGGATAGAGTTGGGGTCAAACCTGTTGTCTTTAAGCAACAACCCCACAATTTCCAGTTCAGCAAGGTCGATTGCAATGTAGGTAAGCATCAGAACGTTATTAAAAGCAATCCGCGCAAGTTTCTGTGGATCTCTCATTACCGCCGTTAGCAGTAGAATCTCTCTTTGTTGGATGGAATAGAAAAGCGTATTGTACAATACTTCATCCGTCATGTTCAGCTGTGCAAACTCCTGAGGAATTACACGTAAATTTTCAGCAATAGGTATGTGTTGGACAGCAATCGTCCGACCTTCGCGGTTCACCACTTCTCGTATGAGCGCTGCTTGAGTGTCGGGGTCCTTCGTCTGGTATGCGCCTCTTTCCAAAGCCCCGCGAAACTGCGCGCTTTGCGTTGAAAGCCACTGTCCAAATGCGCGAAGGTTCTCTCTTTCCTTATCCGCTACGCGCGGATCATCGTTCAATTCTGCAAACGCGCTTACATTGCGCTGGAGCGCGAGTCCTTGCAAATTAGATCGTAGATTCTCGCGTTGGCCTGGCGAAAGGAGGCGAAAACTCGCTTGTCTGCAAAAAAGTCCCGTGGCAATGCTCTGTAAAAATTCGGTGACTTGCTTCGACTGGGCGATGAGGAGATGTAGAGAAAGAGAAGTGGAGGGCTTCCAATTCTTAAATTTATTTTTACCTGCTTGGGCAACCAAGTCCTCTCGACACGAGACCGCTGCCTGAACGCTTGCCTGAACCCAGAGCTGATAGACTTTTTTTGAAACGAGAGGAAGTGTCCGAAAAATATCTTCCGAGTCAGCGCAAAAGCTAATCGCTTGAATAGCAAGGGTATCTGGAAGTCGTGAAAAATGACAGGTCATTCGAGCGCTCATCCCATTAAATTGCGCTATGATGATAGCGCAAAATGCTCAATGACATCAACCAAATTCTTCACCTTTAAAAGGCGTAATCCACATTCACCCCGCCATACAGCGCTCCGCCCACGGTCGTATACAGCGCATTCTTCCCCCGCGAATCTTTCACGTAAAAGCTGCCGCCGAAATTGTAGCCGCCATACGCCTCAATCTCAAAGCGCATGTGGCGCTCGTAGTGAACATTCAATTCAGCGCCTGTGCTCGAATAGGAAAACACAGATCTAGGTTGGGGTTGATTTTGGCCGGTGCGGAAGCGCTCTTTGAGGGGGCGCGCTTTCAGGGCAAAGCGCCAATGGTCGTCGAGTTTGTATTGCACGTGGTAATCGATTGGGAAAACAGCGAGGAAGGTCCAGTGTTTGTTGGGTGAGTAATCGGCTCCTAGGACGGGATAGACTTGCGCGCCTGCCATGCCTGTGTATCCGAAGGCGCCGATGTGATAGTGCCATTTGCGGTGGGGTTGATAGGCTCCCCAGACGAGCATTTCAAAGAGGCCGTAGTCGGAGGGGCGATTCATGTGCTTGATGTCGAGATTGTAATTGGCTCGCAAAATCCAGCGCCACTTTTCGATGGCGATGGTGTAAAAGGTGAGCGCAAATTGCATGTAGTAGAAGTTCGTCTGGTTGAACTTGGGATTGTGATCCCAGTTCATGGTGAATGCGTTCCATTCGACGCGCGGGAAAAAATAGGACGTTGCGCTCACGGGGAGCAGCATGTACAAAAATGCATTGGCTTTGCGGAAGGTGAGATTGCCGCCTGCGGGTGTGTCGGTGATGTCGGCCGAGCCGAGTGCAATGAGATTGCCGCCGACGTGGATGGGGTGGTAGTCCCACAAGGATTGAGAAGGGGTGTCGGGTGTGTCCTTGGACCCAGCAGGGGAGTCATCGCCGAAAAGAGCTCCCGCAAACGCGAGGAGCAGAAGGAATTTTGCGTTCATGTTCGGTCACTATACGCAGCGTAAAGTTTTTACTCAACTGAAAGTCCGGTCATGCGCGCATACTCGGGCTCGCGCTCTTCGCGCTTGAGTTTTTGGACGCTTGTGACCGCTTGCGCGCTTTTTTCTACGACGAAGTGGTCCATGGCGTAGCGGGCGACTTGCACGAAGTGGGTGACGCAAATGAGCTGGCGCCGCTCGGCCATTGCTTGGAGTTTTTTGCCGAGCAATGCGGCGGTTTGGCCGCCGACGTTGCTGTCGATTTCGTCGAAGATGAGGGCGGTGCTTTGTGCGCGCTCGGCGAGCGCGGCTTTGATGGCAAAGAGGAGTCGCGAGAGCTCGCCGCCGCTTGGCGCTTGAGCCAAGCTCCCAAGGTCTTGGGCCTGGTTTGCGCCGAATCGGTACTGAACGGTGTCAGCGCCGTTGGCAGAGAGCGGTTTTTGCTCCAGCTCAATGGTAAATTGCGCGTGAGAGAGGTTGAGTTCCTTGAGTTCTGCGAGCACCCCTTTACAAAAAGCGCTCGCAGCGCGTTGGCGCCCTGCGCTGAGTTGCGCTCCGAGTTGAGTTGCCGCTTGCTCGAGCTTAAGGACAGTCCGTTTTGCAAGCGCCATCTCTTCATCGAGATTGCTCATCCGCTCGAGGCGCTCTTCGAGCGCAGAGCGAAGCGCTTCTACATCGCTTTGGCTTTTGCCAAACTTTCTTTTAAGCGCTTCGATTGCCCCCATTCGCTCTTCAATCTGCGCAAGTCTTGCAGGATTGGGCTCTAAGCTTTCTGCCACGCGCGTTAGATGCGCGCTGACCTCGTCGAGCTCCAAGCTCGCCGTTCGAAGGGCGTCGCAAGACGGCGCGAACGAGGCCCCGAATGGTTCGAGGAGCGCACCGAAGCGCTTGAGAAGCGAAACGATTGGGTTTGGCCCTTCGGTGAGCGCCTCGTTGATGGACCCGATTTTAGCGAGCACTTCGTGGGCGTGCGTGAGCAGGTGGTGCTCGTGTGTGAGCGCTTCGTCTTCACCGGGTTGCCACTGCACGGCGTG
>CAYGHT010000042.1:0-10709 GCA_964349755.1 uncultured bacterium | reverse complement strand
AGGGTGTTGGCGTTGTCCAAGAGGATCTTGGCGAAGGCTTTTCTTTTCTCCGCAATTGTGGGATCGCCAACGAGTTGGGTCTTCGTCCTTATTAAAACGATATTGAGCAGCCTCGACTTGACGATGGCCTGAATGTAGCGATTGTCGCTGTTTTGATAGCGCGCGCAGAGTGAGGCAGTGTCTTCCTCTAACGTTGTCTGATTCTCGGTCTGCCAGCACGTATGTACCTTTAGACAGAACTCGCGATAGTCATTAAAGCGAAGATCCCGAAGAATCGCGCCTTCTTCGATGAGCTTCTGGACGAGCCAAATCGATTTGCGAGGAATGTCAAGCCAGCTTCGAGGCAACGGTGAAAATTGCAACGGTGAGAATTCGTTCGCATATTCTTCGCGCGCCGCTTCGTGATCTAATAGGCGATTTGGGATCATCCGAAGAAGACGATAGCCATTGCTATTGACCGCGCTATTGACCGCTTCTCCTAGCCCTAGAAGCGCACAAGTCAGTGGATTGAGTCCCAGCTTGTCTTCGGTATTGCAGTCAACGGGCGCTGGTTGCAGTCGTGGATCGAGTCCTTTTATGTGAGCAAAGAAAAGGAAAACATTCCTGCCTTCGGCTTCATCCAGATCCAGTACAGCATAGGATAGTGGAGTTCGGCCACGCAGCTCATCTTTCTCATTGGGATCGATCGTACGCACAGCTGCTTTTGTAGTTACTTCATCGCAATCGAGCAGCTGAGACAGGATTTCTGGACGGGAGTCGTGGTGAGCATACGCGTTTGCGTGTATTGGCTTAGCCAGTTTGCGTGGATCCCCTGGACTGGTCGCATCAAAAGGTCGTAAATAATTGGGCGCTGGTTCATAGCCCAAAAGAAGCGCAAAGCAAAAGAAAGGAGCTACGAGCGTCGCTACCAGATTTACGAGGTGATTCTTTAAGCCGATTCGGGTCATGGGAATGATCGCGATGGTCATCCCAGTCCACCACGCCAAGTCTGCAATGGTACGTATACTTCCTCTGATCGCTCTGAAGAAAGCAGTCTTTACCCGAAGGGAAAGAGGCGCTTTTCCAAACGCCTTTAAATACGCGGTCTGTATAGGGCTGGTTTCGCTGAGCAGAGATCCCATGTAAGATTGAACGGAGGGCCGGAGGGCATTGAGAATGGAGGCATAACTCATAGGCGAGCTCCATGAGCGAGCTGTGGATTTTGTGGGGCGTCTGGATCAGCCATTTCGTATGAGGCGATCATGTTCACAAGAACGGGTGGGAGTATTGCGCCAAGAGAGGGGATCAAGGCTTGCTTGTATTTTTCGTAATGGGGCCGCCAAAGAGCGGCGATGCGAGGTTGGGCCGCTTCGAGGGTGTTGGCGTTGTCCAAGAGGATCTTGGCGAAGGCTTTTCTTTTCTCCGCAACGGGAGGATCGCCAACGTATTGGGTGTTCGTTCTTCTTAAAACATCTTGGAGCAGCTTCGATTTGACGATGGCCTGAATGTAGCGATTGTCGCTGTTTTGATAGCGCTCGCTGTTTTGATAGCGCTTGCAGAGTGCTGTAGTTTCTTGTTCTAGCGTTGCCTGATCCTCGGTCTGCCAGCACTTATGTATCTTTAGACAGAACTCGCGATAGTCATTAAAGCGAAGGTCGTGAAGGATCGCTCCTTCTTCGATGAGCTTCTGGACGAGCCAGATCGATTTGCGAATGCAGGGGGTGGCGTAAGGCAAAAATGAGAATTGGCTTGCATATTCTTCGCGCGCTGCTTCGTGATCGATTAGGCGATTTGGGATCATCCGAAGTGCACCATGTTCTTCTCCTATTCCTAGAAGGGCGCAGGTCAGTGGATTGAGTCCCAATTTGTCTTCGGTATTGCAGTCAATGGGCGGTGGTTGCAGTCGTGGATCGATTCCTTTTCTGCAAGCCAAGAAGTAGAAAAACTCCTTGCCTTCGGCTCGATCCAGATTCAGTACAGCACGGAATAGTTGCGTGCGGTCATCCGCATCTTTCTCATCAAGATCGATCGAAGAAGTGGCTGCTTTCACAGCTGCTTCATTGTGATCGAGCAGCTGAGACAGCATTTCCGGACGGTCGCGAGCGTTACAGCGAGTATACAACCATTTTGCGTCTGTTGGCTTGTGCCATGCCCATCGATTGACATTGGTCGGATTGTCAAAAGGTCGCGAATAATTAGGCGCTGGTTCATAGCCCAAAAGAAGCGCAAAGCAAAAGAAAGGGGCTACGAGCGTGGCTATCAGATTTACGAGGTGATTCTTTAAGCCGATTCGGGTCATGGGAATGATCGTGATGGTCATCCCAATCCACTGCAACAAGTCTGTAATGGTAGATATGCTCCCTTGGATCGCTCTGAAGAAAGCAGTCTGTACCCGAAAGGAAAGAGGCGCTTTTCCAAATGCCTTTAAATACGCGGTCGCCATAGGTTTGGTTTCGCTGAGCAGAAATCCCATGTTAGATTGAACGGAGGGCCGGAGGGCATTGAGAACGGAGGCATAACTCATGGGCGAGCTCCATGAGCGAGCTGTGGGTTTAGGGGGGCGCTGCCGATATCGGGCATTGCGTAGTCGGCGATTATGTTTACAAGATCCTTGGGGATAAGAGGGGAAGGAATTGGAGGGAGCGCTTGTGTAATCGCTTGTGTGATCGGTGGTTTGTAGGGAGAATAGAGGGCCTCGATGCGAGCTTGGCTGTTTTTGAGGATCTCAGCATTTTTGAGGAGCAGTTCGGCGAAGTCTTTTTGACGCGTAGCAGGCGTGGCGTCTGGGGGTAAATGCTGTGTTGTGCCTTTCAATATCTTCCTCTTGAACAGCAATTCAACCATCACTTGAATGTAGTGATTATCGCTGTTTTCGTGACGGACCTTGATGGCTGTAGTCTCAGCTTCTAGCACTTGTGGTTCCTGATTTTCTTGTGTCCAACACGTGTGTACTTCTCGAACAAATTTGTAGTATTCCTCAAAGCGAGAATCGGGAATTACCGCACCTTCTTCAATGAGCTTTTGGATAATCCAAATTGATTGGCGAGATTTGGGAGCTCCGTCTACAGGAGTGGAATACCCGTTGCGCTTGCGTACCTCTGCGTGGTCTAGCAGCAAATTAGGGGCCATTACATAAGGAAAATCCCTATGGTCTGACTCACCATTCCATCCGATTCCCAGGAGTGCGTAAGTAAGTGGATACGCTCCATTGTAATCTTTGACGTTGAGATGAACGGGCTCCGCCTGCAATCGTGGATCGAGGGCTTTTCTGAAAGCAAAAAAATCGTAAACTTCCCTGTACTCGGATCCTTGCAAGATGCTCACAATCTGAAATAGTTTAGTCTGGCGGTACCTAGAACCCTCGGTTATATTGGGTTGAAATATATAGGGAACTTCCCAGTGATGCGCTTCGCTCATCCAGCAGGCTTTATCATCGTAATCGAGCAGCTGTGACAAAATGTCTGGAGTTCTGTTCCAAAGGTTTAGCCCCACTGCAACATTAGGGACTATTTTGTTGTGGAGTGCGCAAACCGTCGCTTCTCCCCATAATGCCTTTATTCCTCCTTCTCCGCACATTGGTCTCAGCCAATTAACTTTTGGCTGATAGCCAAAAGGCAGCGACAGGCACAAGAAGGGAGCAGCGAGCGCTGCAACAAGGTTGATGAGGTGAGTCTTTAAACCTGTGTGGAGCATTGGGATAATCGTGATCGTCATACCAGCCCACCATATCAGGTCTCCGACAGCGTATCGCAGTCCCTGAAAGGTCAGAAAAATAGAGGTTGCGATGCGATGAATGCGAGGAGGCGTAGGTGTGAACTCTTGTGAGTATCCGATGGATGATGGCTCCATGTCAGAAGAACAGAAAAACGCTCCTGTCCAAGAAACATAAGAGGGTCGGAGGGCATTGAGAACGGAGCCGGCATAACCCATTGATGGCTTCCTTAAAGTTTTGTAGAAGAAATTTTACACTAAAATTGAACGAAACGCCACAACAAAGTTTGAAAATGCGGGGGCAAGGCTCGAGTTTTCATGGGCGCTAATTTCAAGCCGCTTAATTCAAGTTTGTTGTGAAAAACAAACCAGCATAATAGAAAAATCTTGAATCCAGCGCTTCTCACCCGCTATCCGATTCGCTTAGTGGCTCACAACCCTCAAAAGAAGAGAAATTTGCTTAGAAGACTTGCCCTCCGCTATGATCCAGCCATATGAAGCGTATCTCTCTTGTTCCCAATCTCGTCACGGCGTTTGGCCTGGTCTGCAGTCTCTTTGTCATTTTCAAGGTCAATATGATCGAGCCGGGCTCGGGCGATTACGAGATGGTGTTTACGGCGGTGCTGCTTCTTCTGGTGGCGGCGATTGCTGACTTTGTGGACGGGGCGCTTGCCCGCGCGCTGCATGTCGAGAGTGAATTTGGGTTTGTGTTTGATACGCTCGCGGATGCGGTTTCATTTGGGGTGGCGCCGGCTGTGCTCTTGCTCAAGACGCTTTCGCTTGAGCAGGGGACGTTTCTTTCGTTTTTCGCGGTGACGGGGTGCATGGTCTATTCGCTCTCTGGCGTGCTTCGGCTGGTTCGCTTCAATGTAAAAACGACGGAGGCCAAGGGCAATGCGGAGCTGACGGCGGCGCAAAAGAGGCATTTTACGGGGCTCCCGATTCCGGCGGCTGCGGCTGCAGCGGTTTCAGCGAATTTGTTTTTTCTCTCTTCGCTCACTCGGAGTTATTTTGAGCTCAGCAATTCTACCCGAGCGCTTGTCTTGACGTCGGTCATGATCGTTCTCGGCTATCTGATGGTTTGCCGACTCAAATTCCCGAGTCTCAAGGTGCTTCACTTCAAGATTCCCTCGTTTCAGATGGCTTTTTTGACGGTGGTCGGAGCGATTTTATTTCTCTACGGCATTCTCTATTTCTTTGCGCTTGTTTTAGCGGGGCTCTCTTGGGCCTATATCGTCGTGGCGCTGATCCTCTCGCTCATTCGCTTGATTGCTGGAAAGAAATCGAAAACGCTTGAGGAGTTCGAGCCGGATCCTGACGAGTTTGATGAACTGGGCAAGCACTAAATGCTGTGGATATTTGCGGCTGTAATCCTTTTGGCTTTTCTTCTCTGGATGCAGCAACACCGTCAAATGCGCAATGCGTTCAAGGCGATGTCGTTTGATGTCTTGGAGCAGAGTTCCAAGACGTTCTTGCAACTTGCAGAGACCCATTTTCAGAAACTTCAGGAAGGGGCGCGCATCGATCTCGACGCGCGCAAAACAGCCATTGAGGCAAGTCTAGAGCCTTTCAGGGCGTCGATGAAGCAGCTCGATGAGCAACAACGCGCGCTTGAGCAGCGGCGCGAGGGGGCCTACGTCGGCTTGCAGAAACAGCTTGAACAAATGGTTCTTTCCGATCGAGAGCTGCGTCAAGAGACGGTGCGGCTCGTCCACGCCCTTCGATCGCCCAACTTGCGCGGGGCATGGGGCGAGGTTCATTTGCGAAGGGTGGTGGAGTTGGCAGGTCTTGTCAATCACTGCGATTTTCTCGAACAGACGACGCTTACAGCGGATGGAAAATCGATCCGGCCCGACTTGATCGTGCGACTTCCCCAAGATCGGCACATCGCAGTGGATGCGAAGACGCCACTTCACTCCTATTTAGAAGCATGTCAAGAAAACCTGCCAGAAGAACAGAGCGCTCAGCACCTGCGTCTGCATGCAAGTGCACTTCGGCGCCACATCAAGGAGCTCTCTAGCAAAGAGTACTGGAAGCATTTTGAGCGCTCTCCGGAGTATGTGATTTTGTTTTTGCCAGCGGAGGCGTTTTTTAGCGCGGCGCTTCAAGCCGATCCCACGCTGATTGAAGTGGGCGCTGAGCAAAACGTCGTGATTGCAACGCCGACCACATTGATCGCCATTTTGCGCGCAGTTGCATTTGGCTGGAAGCAAGAGGGCCTTTCAAAGAGCGCAGCTGAGATCGCCCGGACCGGCGCGGAACTCTACGAGCGGCTCGAGGGGTTTTGCGAGCATTGGAGCCGCACGGGGAAACAGCTCAGCTCGGTCGTCGAGTCGTACAACAAGTCTGTAGGCTCATTTGAGAGCCGCGTCCTTCCGTCCGTGAAAAAACTTCGGGAGCAAAGTGGAGTGAGCCAAGAGCTGGTGGTAAGCGATGCCATCGAGAAGTTAGTGAGAGAACTCCGGCCCGAATAAAACTACCACAGAGGGCACAGAGAGCACAGAGTATCTTCTTTTCTCTGTGCCCTCTGTGTCCTCTGTGGTTATAATTTTATAATTCAGCAACTTGCACGAAGGCCTTTCGTGTCCATAGCGCGAAATGGGATTATTCGACGTTCAGGACGAAATAAGCGGGGAAGGCGAAGTGGTTATTGGGCCTTGGGGCTGCGAGCACCGTGACCTGTTTGCCTGCGTATTTTTCGAGATTGATGGCGGTGCTGTACAAGTAGGCAATCGGGGCTTCGGCTCCTCGCAAGAGGAAGTCGCCAGGTCTGTTTTTTACTGGGTGGACATAGGGCTCAATGGTGCCTGTCAATACGGCGGCGTTGGCTTTTTGTTCGGCATAGAAGTCGTCCATCTTTTTGCCTGAGTGGAAGGCGGTCCAGCTCAAGTAGAGCGATTCTTCCATCGTGTCCCAAAAACGCATCTCATTGCTCATTTCTTGTTTGGCGACCCGTTTAGCAAAGAGGTCGGGAGCAATGGCTCCTGCATCGGTAGAAAAGAGCTCGCGATTTTCCATCTTGTGTTTGGCGAGGAGCTCTTCTTTGGCGGTGGGAGAAAGTTGGGCTTTCGATTCGAGGAAATCGATTTTCTTTTGCAAATAGGTCTGTTTTACGAGTGCGAGGCCTTCTTTGGCTTGGGTCAGTGCTTGGGGAAAGTCGGCAAAGTCGCGGACAATTTCTTGAAATTGGGCGAGGAGGGGTTCGAGCGCCATGTCTTCGTAGCTTTTCTTGCACTCGGCGTTGGCCGCAGTGTAGGCCGCTGTAACCAACTCATCGACTTTTTGTTTCCGTTTTTCCATCGTGACTAAATAATCGGGGCCGCCCACTTGTGTGAGGAACTCTTTGGCCACAAAAAACTTTGCTCCGGCAGGAGGAGGGATTTCGAGCCATTTATGGTTCATGGGGCACACCTGACCTTCAATGCGCGCTCCCGTTGGAAGTTGTGCAATGATGGGTCCATCGACGTGGGGCTCCAAGCGGACATTGACGCGATTGGCTTCGACGACGTTGTCGAGGATATAGCTGCGAAATACGTAGGCTTTCGTCTCTTTAGGCGGTTGGACGGCGTAGAAGTCGCCCTGTTCGCCGATGACGAGGAGCAGATCGTTTTTATTGAATTGACGCACGATGTGGCTGTCGACATCGGGCTTTAAACGGAGGCGCACTTTATTGGCCGCAACTTTTGCTGTGAACGATTTGAATGGATCCGCTTTTTTTGCAGGTGCTTGCACGGGCGCAGCTTTTACGGGCAGTGTGCTTGAGGCAGGTGCAGCGGGGGAAGGGGCGCTCGCCGTTTCAGGCGCAGCATGAAGAGCAGTGAAAGCAAAAACAGCGACAAAAGGGGCATTTAGCCAATGCATAGTGGACTCCGGTTCTCGAATCCGATAGTAGGAGTTCGCTGAAATATTCGCCAAGAAAAAACGAACTTAGAGAGCAGCTCTTGCTCAAAATGACAAATCGGGCGCGGGCACGAAAGGTGTTAGGTGTGGAGCACTGCGCGGATGTGTTCGCAATCTTGGTGGCCGCAAGTGCAACCCAGCGGCGTTCCTAAGTACACGTTGTATTGTTCGTTGGGATCGAGCGGACTGGTGACTTTGTACAATTTGCCTTCGAGTTGGGCGATGTCCCAATCGCGGAAGGTCAACTCCTC
Source organism: uncultured bacterium (assembly GCA_964349755.1). GTDB lineage: Bacteria > Chlamydiota > Chlamydiia > Chlamydiales > SM23-39 > CAITMJ01. The sequence goes on along the minus strand of CAYGHT010000042.1, from coordinate 2,868 downwards.
TTCTTTCGCAGGAGAGTCTTCTTCGCCGCCCAATGAACGGCTGAGTTGGCAGTAAACGCAGTTGCAATTTTCTTCCGGGGAGGGAATCAAAGTGCCCTCGTCAAATCCAAGGGACTTGACGATGCTACCCAGTCGCTCGAGGACTTGAGAGGGAAGGTCGGGGAGTTTGCTTTGCTGAGGGTTGTGCTGCATCGCGTCGGCAAAGAGGGTGGTGGAGTCTTCAGGTTTTTTTGTCACCGATTTTGCGTGGGCGTCGAAAATGGCTGTGATCACGGTCTCATCGAGGCCGGTGATTTCGACTTGGGTTTGGTTTTGGAGAGTGATGAGGAGAGCGCGCTCTCCTTGCTTTAAAGTGGACTGGAGCGCAGCGATGCTGCTCCATGGGGCGGAGAAGTGGGGAGGAATGCTGAGAAGTTCTGGGGTAATCTTCATGGGTGCACCTCGGGTTTTGACTTTCATTATAAAAAACAGATTCGACTTTCGTCAATAAGATTTAGCACTCGTATTTATTGAATGCTGAAATTAGTTGTAAACGTCTGCTTTACTCAATGTTACACCAATGACTTGCATTTCATCGAAGGGCTTGACTATAAGGAGAATTTTGGATGAGGAGAGACCCATAGATGCTAGTTGAAAGCGCTTTAAACAGTACGACTCTAAAGGAAAAACAAGTGACTAGAAAAACATTTGTCATCGATACCAATGTGCTTGTTCACGATCCGACTGCGATCCAGAGATTTCAAGACAACGATGTGGTCATCACGCTGGGCGTGCTTGAGGAGCTCGACGGCTTGAAGCGGCATTTGGATGAGGTGGGGCGCAATGCGCGCGAGGTCATTCGCTACATCGATTCGCTTAAAGCGGAAGAGAAGGGGGATCTACACCGAGGTGTTGTGATTACAGAGGGGCCCAAAGTTCGCATTCATCTTCAAACAAAGCCGGAGAGAAGCGAAAAATTTCCGCTGCCTTTGGATCGAGCGAGCAATCGACTTCTTTTGTCGGCATTCATTTTGCGCGAGCAGGGCGAAAATGTGGTGATCGTCTCGAAGGATTTTGTGACGCGCGTCAAGGCAGAGGCGATGGATCTGGAGTCGGAAGATTACGAAAATCTGAAGGCTTCCTATGAGGATCTCTATAAAGGGCTTCGGAGGATTTTCATTGCAAAGCGAGACATCGATCAGTTTTACAAAGATGGAACGCTTCCGATGGTGGAGGGGGGCTTTCGGCCGAATGAATACGCGTTGCTTGTTTCTCCAGAAAATTCTTCTGCGGTGTGCAAATTCAATGAGAAAACAAAAAGGCTAGAGCCACTTCTTTCAAGCCCGCGCGATATCTGGGGCATTCAACCGTTGAACGTGGAGCAGCGATGTGCGATCGATTTGCTTCTTCGCGATGACATTCATCTCGTGACGCTCGTCGGCCAGGCGGGCACGGGCAAAACGCTCCTCGCGTTGGCGTGTGCGATGCGCAAGGTGTTTGACGACAATCTCTATTCGCGCATCTTGATTTCTCGTCCGATTGTTCCTTTAGGAAAAGACATCGGTTATCTTCCTGGAACCAAGGAAGAGAAGCTCTATCACTGGATGCAGCCGATTTACGATAACCTTGAGTTCCTCTGCTCCAATACGAGCGGCGAGGGCAATGGCGCAGCGACGTTGGAATTCATCATGGAGAGCAAGAAAATCGAGATGGAGGCGGTCACCTACATCCGCGGTCGATCGCTGCCAAAGATGTTCATGATCATCGACGAGGCGCAAAACTTGACGCCCCACGAAGTCAAGACTGTGATTTCGCGCGCAGGGAAGGGGACGAAGGTGATTTTGACGGGAGATCCGACGCAGATCGACAACCCCTATCTGGATAAAGACTCAAACGGCCTGACGTTTTGTGTGAATCGGTTCAAGCACCACCGCATTTTCGGTCACATGTTCTTGGATCGAACGGAGCGCTCAGAGCTGGCGTCTGTGGCAGCGGAGTTATTGTAGAAGCTACGTAACTATTCAGGTGGGTGGCTCTGAGCGCAAGTTTTTTAACCACAGAGCACACAGAGGCCGCGAAACGCGGCGAAAAACACGCATTTCCTTGGCTCATCATGCTTCATGACTTCTCTGTGCGCTCTGTGGCCTCTGTGGTTCAATAACTTGCGCTCAGAGCCACCCACCTGAATAGTTGCGAAGCTACTTGACTCGGTAGATCGCTTCGATCTGGTCGATTGCGGAAGTGGAACAGTTTAAATCTTTGAGCTTGCCAGATTCCATGTCGTACACCCATCCGTGAACGGAGAGGGGGTGTTTGTGGAGCCACGCTTCTTGCACAATGGTAGTGTGGCACACGTTGAGGACTTGCTGGAATACGTTGAGTTCAACGAGTCGGTTGTGCCGTTTTTTGGGGTCTGAGATCTGTTCGAGCTCTTCTTTGGATTGGGCGTAGACATCGCGGATGTTTCTAAGCCAATTGTCGACGAGGCCTAGGTGGTGATCTTCCATGGCGGCTTTGACACCGCCGCAGCCGGAATGGCCGCACACGATGACGTGGCGCACTTTCAGGATTCTAACGGCAAATTCGAGGACAGAGAGGCAGTTGAAGTCGGTGTGAGGAAATACGTTGGCGACGTTCCGGTGTACGAGAAGCTCGCCGGGCTCAAGGCCGATGATTTCGTTGGCTGGGACGCGACTGTCTGAGCAGCCGATCCAGAGATAGAGCGGATCTTGGTCTTTGGCGAGGTTTTTAAAGTAGTGGGGATTTTCGCTCGTCTTGCCGAGGACCCAATTCTTGTTGTTTTGAAACAGTACTTTTAACTCTTCCATAATTTTCTTGAGTTTCCCAAATTTTTGACTTGACGTAGCTGTTCTCTTAAGCAATCTGCTG
>CAYGHT010000041.1:2455-11077 GCA_964349755.1 uncultured bacterium | reverse complement strand
TTTCTCCCCTGTACACCGCAAGGGATCCGCGTCCTTCTAGACAACACAGGCGTCATCGTCGAAGGCAAACACGTCGTCATCGTCGGTCGAAGCAACATCGTCGGCAAGCCGCTTGCCGCCATCCTCATGCAAAAAAAGCGGGGCTGCAACGCCACCGTCACAATCGCCCACAGCCGCTCCGAAAATCTGTCCGCCTTAACTCGCTCTGCCGACATCTTGATCGCAGCCATCGGAAAACCCCGCTTCATCGCCAAAGACATGGTAAAAAGCGGCGCCGTTGTCATCGACGTCGGCATCAACCGCGTAGACGGCAAGCTCGTCGGCGACGTCGACTTCGACGCCGTCGCAACCGTCGCCTCCAGAATCACGCCAGTGCCCGGCGGCGTCGGCCCCATGACCATCGCCATGCTGCTCCAAAACACCTTGCTTAGCTATGAAAAGCGGGGGCGGTAATGCCTACTGACAATATATTTGCAGACTTAGGGCTAGATAACGCAGAAGAGCTGCTCGCGCGCTCTGATCTTTTGTCAGAGGTCAGTCGTTTAATTACAACAAGCAAGCTCAGCCAGAAAGAAATTGCCGACATTCTGGACATCAGCCAACCCAAAGTTTCCTTTCTTGTATCTGGCAAGCTATCTGCTTTTAGCGCAGATACGTTACTCCATTCCTTGACAATTCTCGGATGTAATGTTGAGATTCGCATTCATTCAAGCTCACCCCTATCGCACGCTACAAATAAAGGATGGATAAAAGTATGTCGAGCAAAGCAGCCTCTATCGATGCGGCATTCCAAACAAAGAGCCCCTAAACGAGCAACGCATCGTCGATGGCTATCCCGACGGCGAAGCAAAGTCACAACTTAATGATCCGCACCGCCATTTTCGATCTTGGCAATGTCCTCGTGTTCTTCAGCTTTCCCAAAATGCTCCGCCAAATGGCAGAGTGCACCGGACTCTGTGAAAAGAGCGTGCACACCGAGTTCTTTGAAGGGACGCTTCGCTCCCATTACGAAACTGGCTTGATTTCCACCAGTGGCCTGATCGATGCATTTCGAGCAAAAGCGCCGAAGCGCTTTAGCAACGAGTCGTTTTGCAACGCCATCTCCGACATCTTTACGTTGAACGAAGAGATCGTGCCCGTGATTGAAGGCTTAAAAGCGCAAGGAATCAGGCTCGTGCTTCTGTCCAACACCAGTGAGGCCCACTTCAAGTACGTGGAGAAGCACTACGCCGTGCTGAAGCTGTTTGACGCCAAGGTGCTGTCGTATGAAGTGGGAGCCATGAAGCCAGCTGCAGCGATTTATCAGGCGGCGCTCCAAGCCGCAAGGGTGGGAGCCGCAGAGTGCTTTTACACAGACGACATCGAAGAGTACGTGATGGGCGCAAGAAGCCAAGGAATTGATGCGGAGGTGTTTGTGGGAGTTGGGGAGTTGAAGCAGCAGCTTTGGGAACGAAGCGTGTTGAGGTAAGTCAATTTTTTACTAGGCTGATTGGTAAAGCTTTGGTTGACAGAAGGGGGGCGAGCAGGGTAAACTTGTGGCTCACAAAACGGGAGAGATGAGTTTGTCAAGTAGTGCGATGAGTCCGAGCATTTCTACCTCTAAAGCGCAAGAATGCATGCCTGCTGGACCAAGTAAGTGTGGAGAAGGGGCTGTGCCCAATTTAGGCGAACCCATCCTTACCCGCTATGAGCAGATCACGAAGTTTGTATGTGATCTGTTGGCTGCTTTGTGGAGTGTGGTAAGCTGGCCGTTTAGAAAAATTCAGGAGGTTGCGGGCACGATCGCAGCGCGAGTTGAGACATGGTTTCAACTTCGATTCAAGCGAGCGGATGCTCTCGCTTCACTAGCACGTCGCGTGTATCCGCAAGTCATCATATACACTGCCAACCAGTGGCAACAGAACAAACAAAACTGCCCCTCTGACCCACGCGTAATTCGACTCTGTGAACTTTCCAATTACCTCAGAAAGTTAAATTCTGACCCATTCACATCGTTTACTTGGCCGGGTCGCGATACTCGGCTGGCAAAGACACGTCAAGAAATCGCCGCCGATCCCGCGCATTCCATAGGAAACGAACCTTCTGTAACGGAGTTAGAGAAATTCTGTCGCGAAATCAATGAGCTGCTTGAATCGCTTAAACAGAACCCACCGTGTTCGCCTGCCTCACAGAGTTCCACAGAAAGCGCGCAATCCGCAGCACCATCAACTACAGAGACTTCGAAGTATGACCACGATATATACATACAAACTTTGGGAGCTCAGCACAAGGAAAGCCTACGAATATTTGCTTCTAAGCCCTCCTTGGAGCACTTGAACGATGAGCAGCTTGAAACGCTTCGCGAAGAGCAAAGACGCGAGCTACGACAATTGGCTCGTTTCGCTCCTCTTAAGTCACATTTGCTCTATTTATCAGGTTTAACTTTCCCTAATTACAATGAATCAGACTACAAAGCACTTGCAAACCTCAAAATGGAATTACAAACACTAAAGGCTTGCGCTCAATCCAACCCGCATTACTCCCAAGACCACGTCTTTACTGAAGGAGATTTTCACTCTATCCGTAGGTGTCTCGCTGCAGGAAAAGCCGCTGCTTCAGCGGCAATAGATCAACACATGCAAGAGCTCGGTGCTCCTTCAGGCGCTTCTCTCTCGAATGAACTCACTCGTAGAGCCCCCATTCCAAACCCACAAACTCTCCCACCCCACTCCAACAACAACACGCATCCCCTCCCTTCTTCGACTCCCTCATCTGTTAGCCTTCTCTCTTCATTCGGTGGGAAGCCTCTACCGGAGACAGACTTCACCCGTTACGAGGAGGCTCTGGAAAATTGCAACATCACACTAACCACCCCAGCGCAGCTTTCTACCCCCATCGCCCAGCAACCCCCATCATCATCCACCCATCACCACCCACCCAACATTGACAAAACACAAACGAAAACATAAGTCCACACACACACCGCACTCCAACAAGGCCCATGGGCCCTCCACGCCCAAGTCGACTGCAGCGGAGCGGCTCAAAGCCAACCTCACGCGCACGCTGCTTCAGTATTTAGGCGGCAGGCGCTATGCGCCGATGACTTCAGCGGAGCTCATTGAGCAGCTGGGGATTTCGGCTTTGCACCACGAGACATTCAATTCTCTGCTTGAGGGCCTTGTGGCCTCTTCGCAACTTTCGTGCTCGAATGACCGATTTCTCTTGGCTGCAAACAAGCAGCAGCTCACCACGGGCACCATCTCGATGCATGCGAAAGGATTTGGGTTTGTGAAGGTGAGCGAGGGGCCCGATGTCTTCATTCCAAAGCACCTGACTCAAAATGCGGTGGATGGGGATTTGGTGGAGATTGAGATTGCTTCAGAAGTTTCGCCGAAGGGACCGGAAGGATCTGTGATTGCGATCTTGAAGCGGAGCCGCTCGCATTTGGCGGGAACGATCTTGTCGGCATCGGAAGGTCATTTCACGGCGTATGCGCCGCTGCTTGGGAAGACGAAAGCTTTGATCGTGAAAGCGAAGGGAGCGTCTCTTAAAGTAGGCGATCGGGTGATCTGCAAGGTGAGCGCATGGCAGGGAAAAGACGAGCTGGTCGAAGGGGAATTGGTTCGCACGTTGGGGCATATTTCCGATCCGTCGATCGACATCGATGCGGCGATCGAAGAGTTTGAGCTGCCTTGTGGGTTTTCTAGCGAGGCGGTGGAAGAGGCGAAAAGCTACGGCGATAAGGTACCAAGCAAATTGACCGAAGAGCGTCTCGATTTGACCGATTGGGAGACTGTGACGATCGATCCGGATACGGCGCGCGATTATGATGACGCCATTTCGCTCACACACGACGCGAAGGGCCATTACCTGCTCGGCGTGCACATTGCGGATGTGGCGCACTATGTCAAAGCGCTCTCGCATCTGGACAAGGAAGCGTACTTGCGCTGCAATTCTACCTATTTTCCTGGAAGGTGCGTGCCGATGCTCCCGGAGGAGCTCTCCAATGAACTGTGCAGCTTAAAGCCGAAGGTGCGACGGCTCACGATGTCGGTGCTGGCTAAAATCGACAAGGACGGCCAGGTGCTGGATTACAAAATCGTCCGGAGCGCCATCAAGAGCCAAAAGCGCTTTACGTACAAAGAGGCGCTCCACGTGCTCGAAGGGACGAAGAAGAGCCCCCACGCTCCCCTGCTCGAGCGGATGGTGACCCTTTGCCATTTGCTCAAGAAAAAACGGTTTGAGCGGGGCAGCATTGAGTTTTCGATGTCCGACGGAGTGATTGTCGTCGATGAGCAGGGCGTCCCCCAAAAGATCGAGCGAGTGGAGTACGACATCACCCACCAGATGATCGAAGAGTTCATGCTGAAGGCCAATGAACTGGTCGCCATTCACCTGACGAATTTGGGCAGACAGCCCATTTACCGAATCCACGAACAACCGACGCCCGAATCGTTCCAAGATTTCTTCGCATTTGCAAGATCGCTGGGGTTTACGCTACCTGCAGATCCACTGCCAAGCGACATTCAGGCGCTCTTTGTGACGGCCAAGGAATCGCCGTTCATCGGACAGCTGTCGGTGAGTTTCATCCGGAGCATGCGCCTGGCGCAATATTCTCCAGAGAACATTGGGCACTACGGCCTGGCGTTGGAGCACTATTGCCATTTCACAAGCCCGATTCGACGCTACACCGACTTGATCATTCAGCGGCTCCTCGTGAACGAACTTCCAGAAGGGTTTGATCTCCAGGCAACGGCTGCTGCTTGTTCAGAGAAAGAGCGCCTTTCATTCAAAGCGGAAAAATCGGTCGTTCAACTCAAGAAATTGAGGCTTGCAGAAACTTACTTCAAAGAAGATCCGGCAAGGGTTTACCCAGCCATCGTCACGCGCGTCAAACCGTTTGCTCTCTTTTTCGAAATCCCGATGTTCGATCTCGATCCACGTCTCAGAACTCGGCGGCGATTACTACGAGTTCAATCCGAAAACCCAAGCGTTCCGCGGCTCGCGCACCGGCAAAACATTCACAGCAGGTCAGCTGCTCTCGATGCGCCTTGATCGCCTCGACTTCATTTTGGGAGAAACGAGCTGGTCGATCGTCCCGCCGCCGCCAACCCTCCGAAAATGAATCCAGAATTCTACCGACAAACCGACGTGCTCGCCGTAGCGAAAGGGCTGCTCGGCAAAGCGCTCTTTACCCGCAGCCAAGAGGGCGCTCTCACAGGCGGAATCATCCTCGAAACTGAAGGCTACGCAGGCGTCGACGACCGGGCGTCTCATGCCTACGGAGGCCGCCGCACGCCTCGCACCGAAGTGATGTACCAAGCCGGTGGAGTGGCCTACGTCTACCTGTGCTACGGAATCCACCATTTACTCAACGCGGTGACCAACGTCGAAGGGGTCCCCCACGCAGTCTTGATCCGCGCGCTGCTGCCAACAGTCGGCATCGAGACAATGCGCGCGCGCCGCGGCAACAAAGTGTCTGATCTCAAGTTGAGTAGTGGCCCCGGCTCGCTTTGCCAAGCGCTCGGCATCACGCTTGAATGCAATGGGGCGTCGCTGTGTGAAGAAAAGGACCCTAAAATCTGGGTCGCAGATATCGGAGTTCGCGTAAAAGAGAGCGACATCTCGACAACGCCGCGCATCGGCGTTGCGTACGCAGGCAAAGATGCGGCGCTCCCCTATCGGTTTATCCTAAAATCGACAAATGTCGATTTTAGGATCGATCTCCTATGAGAGTGTGTGAACATTGGTGAGATTGGGTTAATGTCGGTGGGGCGAGAAAACTCTCCCGAGAATCGCATTGAACGCAGCACTTGCCAACATTCTGATCATTGAGTAAATCGCAGAGCCCGCTGAAATCACCAGCGTCTTGCCGAGGCTGCTATGAAACTCTTGATCAGTCGAGGCCTTAGTTCCAGCCTGGACGACGTTGAGAAACGCATAAGCGCCAAAAAACGCCACGGCAACTCCAATAATCTTTATTACAGTGGAAAAAGCAGCGACAGCGACATAGGCACCCAGAAGACCCACGGCGAGCACAGCTCCACCATAAGGGGCTGCAGTCCGGAACATTGAAGAAGAACTCATAATAAATCCTTGAATTGAAGGTAAAGGGACGACAATTGTACTCGATGAAGCGCACGAACAGCAAGAAAAAAGGTGGCTCCAGAATGGAGAAAAAGCGTTTGCAGCATGGACATGATTGCAGCACTCGGTCGAGGACTGGTGATGGCAAACTACGGAGCTCCCGCTCTACTCGGCGCTGTCTTGGTTCGCGTCCCAGCTGCTCGAGCATTCCGTGCGATTCAAGAGCGCTTGGATCCCCCTCCTACCCGCCCTGCAAGTGGTTCTTGATCATATAATTGATCAAGCCACCTTCTTTGAGGATCGCTCGCTCGTGGTCCGTTAAAACGCACTTCACGGCCACAACCGTCTGCTTAGTCTGATTCACCACCTTCAGGTCGCTGCCGCTTTGGATTGCTTGTACGACGCCCGTAATGCGAAGCACGTCGCCCTGATCAATTCCCTTCCAGTCGCTTTCTTTTTCGAATACGAGGGGTAAGATTCCGAAATTCACGAGGTTGCTTCGATGGATGCGGGCGTAGCTTTTTACGAGGACGGCGCGGATGCCGAGGAAGCTCGGGGCGAGCGCTGCGTGTTCACGACTCGATCCTTGGCCGTAGTTGCTTCCTGCGACAAGAAAAGCGCCTGTTTTTTGGTGGGGCATCGCCCGGGTGTAGAAGGTTGGATCGACACCTGAGAATGTGAATTTGCTGATCTCTGGGATGTTGCTTCTGAAGGGGAGGACTTTGGAGCCGGCGGGGGAGATTTCGTCGGTGGAGACGTTGTTTTCGAGTTTTAAAAGGACGGGACCCTCGAAGTGATCCAACAGGGGGCCGAGTTTTGGGAGCGGTTGAATGTTGGGGCCGCGAATGACCTTGACCTGGGCGCCGTCTTCGGGAGGGGCTTGGACCATTTGTTTGTCTAAAAAGATCTTCGCGCTCTCTTGGTAGCGAGGGGGGCTCATTGTGCTTGCTAGATCGCGCGGATCGGTGATGACACCGGAGATCGCCGATGCGGCGGCGGTTTCTGGGCTGCAGAGATACACTTTGTCTTCTTGCGTGCCGGAGCGTCCTGGGAAATTGCGCGGGACGGTGCGGAGCGAAATTTTGTCGGTCGCTGGGGCTTGACCCATGCCGATGCAGCCATTGCAACCGGCCTGGTGGATGCGGGCGCCTGCTTTGATGAGCGACATGAGGTGGCCATCGAGGGTGAGGTTTTCGAGGATTTGTCTGGAGGAGGGGTTGATGTCGAGCGAGACGCGCGGATGGATCCGCTGTTTGTCTAGGATGATGGCAGCGATTGCAAAATCGCGAAGGCCCGGATTTGCCGACGAGCCGATCATGACTTGAAAGACGTCGCGCCCTGCGACGCTTCGGACGGTCACGACATTGCCAGGGCTGCTCGGACACGCGATGAGCGGCTCGAGGTTGGCAAGGTCGATTTCATCGTGCAAATCGTATGTTGCACCTGCATCGGCCCGAATTTCTTTGAAATCGCTCTCTCGATCTTGCTGGCGTAGAAACTTAAGCGTCTGGTGATCGGACGGAAAGACCGAGGTCGTCGCGCCGAGTTCTGCTCCCATGTTTGCAATGACATGGCGATCCATGGCTGTTAACGATTCCAACCCTGGGCCGTAGTATTCGATGATCTTGCCCACTCCCCCATCGACGTTGTGACGCCGGAGCATTTCTAAAATGACGTCTTTTGCGCTGACCCAATCGGGAAGTTTGCCTGTGAGTTTGACGCCCATGATTTTCGGCATCTTGATGTAGAAGGGTTGACCCACCATGGCGAGTGCCACTTCAAGGCCGCCTGAGCCCATGGCGAGCATGCCGAGTGAGCCTGCGGCGCACGTATGGCTATCGGAGCCGATGAGGAGCTTGCCCGGGATGCCGAAGCGCTCCATGTGAACAGGGTGACTGACTCCATTGCCTGGCGGGCTAAACCAGATGCCGTATTTGGCGGCAGACGTTTGAAGAAAGAGATGATCATCTGCATTGCGAAAGTCGTTTTGCACCACATTGTGATCGACGTATTGCGCTGAGAGTTCCGTCTTGACCCGCTTGACGCCCATCGCATCGAGCTCGAGCATCACCATGGTCCCTGTGGCATCTTGCGTGAGCGTTTGATCTACTTTGAGTGCGATCTCTTCGCCTGGAATCATCTTGCCGGAAAGCAAGTGGCTAGCGATGAGCTTTTGTGCGACATTTTTCTGGGTCATAGAGAGCAGTCCTCGGTGGTGGGGGTCCGAGGCGCATCATAGAAACCGGAGAATAAAAGAGCCAGTCCCGCAAAAGTAAATCGGGCACGCTGTAAGAGGTTTTGAGCTTTTTGTGCCCGTGCCCGATTTGCTATTTTGAGCTGGCTCTACCAGACACCGATGACTTTCCACCAAATGGATCCGATCCCGAGCCAAATGGCGATGTTGAGGACGCTGACGAGGAATCCGACCTTCCACCATTCGCGGATGGTGATGTAACCGCTGCCGAAGAAAATGGGAGCGGGGCCGCATCCATATTGCGTGAGGCCTCCGAATAGATTGCTAAAGAAAGCGAGTGTAAATGCTGCGAGCATGGGAGG
>CAYGHT010000041.1:0-2445 GCA_964349755.1 uncultured bacterium | reverse complement strand
GAGACGAGGAGCAGGGGGGCGAACATCGCGCCGATGTGGGCGACGTTGCTTGCAAAAAAGTAGTGGGAATAAAAATAGACAAGGCTGATGAAGGTGAACCCGACGCCCCAGTGCATTCCTTGGACGTGACTGACGATCCATTGGCTAAACCAAGCGGTGATTCCCAATTTATTTAAAAAGCTGGCAAGAGTTACGAGTGTCGAAAACCAGATGAATGTATCCCAAGCTCCACTTTCTTCTAGCGCATCTTTCCAGCGAAGAATGCCGCTTAAAAATAGGACGGAAAGGCCCATCAAGGTGGCGACCGTGGCTGTGATGCCCCAAAAGGGGCCTCCAATCCAAAGGGTGATCAAGAGAGCGAATGTCCCGAGCATGATCCACTCGGGCGGTTTCATGGAGCCCATGTGGGCAAGTTTTGCAAGCGCCATGTCGCGCGCGTGGGGCGTCTGCCGAATGGTCGGAGGGCTCAGGCGGTAAATGACAAGAGGCACCAGCGCGAGGCTTAAAAGGCCCGGCACAAGCGCCGCAAGCGCCCACTGACTCCAGGTCCAATGGATTCCGTATTCGCTGACCATCTGCGCAATGAGCGGATTGCCCGCCATCGCGGTCAGAAACATGCCGCTTGTGACGACACAGCTTTGGAATGCGACGAGTGTCAAAAATGCGCCCATCCGCGGATCGTGCGAAGCGCCAGTAAACACTTCAGCGAGCGATTTTAAAATCGGAAAGACCACGCCCCCGGAGCGCGCCGTCATGCTCGGAATCATGGGCGCTAAGATGAGATCGGTGGCGACAAGTCCATAGCCCAATCCGAGCGAGTTTTTGCCAAGCAGGCTCATCACTTTGTACGCCAAGCGATTGCCGAGCCCTGTGATGAGAAACCCACGCGCAATGAAAAATGCAAAGACGATGAGCCACACAATCTCATTGCTAAACCCAGAAAACGCCTGCGTAAAGGTGAGTGTGTTTGTGATGAGCGTCGCGCTCAGGCCAAGAAGAGCCACCACACTCATCGGAAACGGCTTGAGAATGATCCCGAGAACCGTGGCTACAAAAATGGCAAAAAGATTCCAGCCCTGAGGCGTGACCGAAAGGGGCCGAGGAGAGAAAGAGATGAGAAGGCCGATGAGAAGCGTAAATGCAAAGAGGACGTGCGTTTTGTAGCGAGAGAAGAATGGATGAAGCATGCGTGGAGTCCTTCCTTTTGAGTAAAGGAAGGACTATATAGGCATGTTGGATTTAGGGGGAGAGCCCGTTTCAACGAGGCCAGTGAAAAGGGTACTTCTCTTGAGTCAATGTGTCTTTATGGCCCTTTAAACTTTCGTCGAGCTGTTGTCGATGCTTAAGCCTCTCCTCGTGGGCACTCAAAGGATCAAACCCTACCCCAATTTCCTGGAGAGAATGATGTAGAGTTTGCTTGCGTTGCGCGCTAGCAATCGCATCGCTTAGCCGATGATAGGTTGTCCCGAAGTCTAGGGAGACGTTGCCCCACATCACCGGAATCCAGACCAAAAGAAGCGATAAAAACCAGGGAGAAATGAATCCCATGCCGACACAGCAAATCAAGATGGCAGACGCAATGATTAAGAGAACATTGCCAATGATTGTAGCTATGGCTTTGTTCTTGCAAGAATTTAACTGCGCTTGCAAAGCAGCAATTGACTTAATTGGCACATTTGCCGCCATCTGCACCGCCGCCGTCTGAGGCGTCGCCCCGCTCGATGCCACAGCTGTGGGTTGATTGCACCTCGTTGACGCTGGTCCTACTGGTGCTGCTACCAATGTTGCGCTCATTGCTTTACTCCATACGGTTTGTGAAGTAAGTATTTTATAAAGAAATTACTTTTAACACAACAAGAATTCGCAAGTCTGTAACCCTCAAAGGCTTTTGGTTGCGACAAGATACTCCCCATCGGGGCGGATCTCGAATCCGTAGTGCTCGAGGAGCTTGCGCATTTGGAAGTTTTCGTCGAGGAGTGTCGCGGCGAGCATTTTTACGCCTTCTGCTTGCGCGACCCGGAGTATGGAGCGCATCAGCTCGGTGCCGATGCCTTGGTTTTGAGTGTTGTCTTTTACGAGAAGGGCGAAGCTGGCGTCGTGGGTGTTGGGGATCTTTGTCAAACGGGCGACCCCCAACACTTCCTCAGCCCCTCTCAACGCGAGGAGCGCAATTTCCCGATCGTAGTCGTTGAAGCAGATGCGGACCAATCGGTCGTGGGCGATTCTGGCTTCGTAGCTGATCGCTTTGCGATAGCGGAGGCGGACGGTTTCTTGGGAGAGGTCTTTGTGGAATCGGACGATCAGCGCTTCGTCTTCAGGGCGAATGGGGCGCACGGTGATTGTCTGGCCATTTTTGATGGGACGCTCTTCGACGTACTGGGCTGGATAGGGGCGAATGGCGGGGCGCGGCAGGGCGGATTCCTTCATCCTCGGATCGTGTAGAAT
>CAYGHT010000040.1:0-11255 GCA_964349755.1 uncultured bacterium | reverse complement strand
ATAAAACAGTAGCAAATGCGATCGTAAGTTTGTTTTAATAAATAAAAGTGTATATATTAAAAAATATAAGGAAGGTAGAGAACGCGGCTTAAAAGCCGCTGCGAAGAGTTCAAATGAATTTCAGCGCACCAAGTTCTCTCTCTTTATTAAACACGGAGAAATTAGTTTATGATGAAACGCAGAAAAAAAGCTGCTCGTAAGACAGCTCGAAAAGGTCACAAAAAAGCGAAACGACACACTAAAGTGAAAGCACGAAAAAGCGTGAAGAAAAAAGCGAAACGATCGACAAAACGACGTAGCGCACGCCGACGTAAAGCTGGCTCAGCTGCTCATGCTCATTCCGCAATGGCCCAAGAGTAGTCAGTTACGCTTCTTTAGATAAGGATCAGACCCCTTCCTCGAGGAAGGGGTTTTTTATTGAGTAAAAAGTCATGAAAGCCCCTAAGCGAGCCATCGAAATTACCCGTAGAGAAGTGATGAACAACATCATCCGCTTCCAAGATACGCTTTTGAAAAGTAAAGGCCATCCACAAGAGCTTGGAAAAGGGCGATCCTATCCCGTGATGCTCAATTTCCGCACCGGTGATTTCCGCTTTGCAGAAGAAATGAGCAATCTCGAACACCATTTTGCATCTCCTCAAACAATCAAACAAAAAGCCGCGCTCGAAGAATGGCGTAACGTTCAACTCCAGATTTGGCAGAGAACCAAAAACCATTGGGAATGTACGCTCTGCGACGAAACGGACCACAAGCTACGCCCCAGAAACCTCGAACCACTGGCGTGGAGAATCATCGAGGAAACCGTTGACGTATTGAACGAAATCTTGCAAGCACAAGCGCCAAAAACAACAGAATCGCTTCCAGAAAAAGCAGCGCTCACCGATTTATCGGCCATTCACCTTTCGACGCATCCAGGCAGCATCGAGGATTTGCCTGGCTGGAAAGGCCCCTTGGATCGATTTGAAGCAGAAGCGTCCCTTAAAAAGGCTCCCAAGGGAACGTACGTCCTTCGAAGTGGCGATGAAGAGACAAAAGCCGTCGCGTTTCAATTGAGCCAAGAAAACGGAGTGCGCGTGAAGGCGTACGTGTGTACCGTCGTCGAGAGTGAGAAGAAGATCTCAGACATTTTGATCTTGCACAGTGTCAATGGATGGACGCTCTACGACGACAATCCCGACTTAACCGATAGCCAGTACATCTATTCCCCATCGCCGCAGGGCGTCATGCTTCAACTGCATGATCGGGCAAAGCGCGCGCTTTAACAACATCGTGCCCGTGCCCAAAGCTCTTTAACGAAATTTCGCAGTCCTAGCGAGTAAAAAGAGCAGCATCGCGCCGCTGAGCACGGCTAGGAATGCGGGGATCGCCTTTTCTGAGACGAGATAGCGGTAGCTGAATGTGACCGTCAGCAGCGCAGTGCATCCGAGGGCGCTGTAGACGCCGAACTTTTTGTGGGCAAATACGGCAGCTCCGCTTGCCAGAAGAAGAAGGCCGAAGCTACTTCCCATGATCAGCGAAACCTTGCTGTGGCCTGTCTGGTAGCCGAGGATTCCGAGTACAATTAAGAGAGCGCCATAGACCAAGATGGCCCAGGCGG
Source organism: uncultured bacterium (assembly GCA_964349755.1). Taxonomy (GTDB): domain Bacteria; phylum Chlamydiota; class Chlamydiia; order Chlamydiales; family SM23-39; genus CAITMJ01. Next base: position 9,658 of record CAYGHT010000040.1, on the reverse strand, counting down.
TTGAGCGGTTGTTCCACATGGTTTTAGAAGATAGCGGGATTCAAGGATTATTTACACATAAAAATGGCTTGCCCGTTGTTTTCAATGCGGGGTATCATCGCCCCCGCACGTATGGATACACGCCTTCTTCACCCAAACGAACTGGAAATCGCGATCACCTGGCTCAAGCAGAGCCAGCCGGTCGCAATCCCCACAGAAACGGTCTACGGTCTCGCAGCTCCGCTCTTCGATCCGGCGGCAATTCATCGCGTCTTTGCGCTCAAAGGTCGCCCGTCCGATAACCCGCTGATTGCCCACGTTGCGAGCCTTGCGATGGTTGAAAGAATCGCTGAGCGGCTGCCCCCTTCATTTTACACGCTTGCGCGAACGTTTTGGCCTGGGGCTCTGACGCTCGTCTTGCATAAGCGCCCTGAGGTGCCCCAGATCGCATCGGCCGGCCAGCCGACGATCGCCGTCCGCATGCCGTCCCACCCTGTAGCTTTAGCGCTCATCGAGCGGGCAGGACCGCTCGTCGCCCCGTCTGCGAACCGATCCGGGGGCCCTAGTCCCACGACAGCTGCACACGTACTGGAGGATTTGGGAGGAAACGTCGCAGCGGTCATCGACGGAGGGGCGTGCGAAATTGGCATTGAGTCCACGGTATTGAGCCTGGTGCACGCAGTGCCAACGTTACTTCGCCCGGGCGCTGTGACGCGCGAGGCGCTCGAGCAGTGTTTAGGAGTTTCGATTGCATTGCCACGCGAAGGGGAGCCTATACTGTCTCCTGGAATGAAATACCGCCACTACGCCCCACGAGCGCGCGTCCGAGTGACCGATGACGCCGCTGCTGTGCAAGGCGACTTTGTCCTTTCACGCGAGGTGCTAGCTCCGTATATGCACCGGCCGCTCTCGGCAAGAACGCTCTACGCAAGCTTTCGCGAGGCCGACCGGTTGGGAGTGTCTGAGATTTGGGTGGTGCTAGACGCCGCCTGTTTGTCCGATGAGGCGCTGCTGAATCGGATCATGAAAGCGGCTGTTTAGAATAAAAGCGTAGCCCATCCACTCTACCATGTTTTTGTCTATCCAACCAGTCGCTTGGGTTAGCTATATGTATCGAGAGTCTCTTTTAACCATTTGTTCATTCTACTCGCAAGGTCCGCACTATTTTCACGCGGGATCGCATACTCGCGTTTGCCTTTTTTTGTCTCAACGCGCACATGTTCATGGCTTCCCCCTGATTCGAATTTAACAGATCCAATCTGCTTCAAAGCATTCTTGAATTTCCGTTTTACTGTGCGCAAGCTATCATTTGCTCCGATTCGCTCCCATTCTAGTTTGCTTTCTTTGGAGGCAATAGGTGATGGACGCGGGGAAGGGCATTGCATTGATTCATCAACCAGGCCTTGCAGGTTCCCATTCTTCATAGAGCGACGAATTTCCTCTAGTGGAGAATAGAGTCTGTCGGGATCTATATGGGTTTGCGATGCATTCCCACAGATAGGGTCTGATTGACTGCTTTCGGGTTCAGAGCTTTTTGGCAAAGCAAGAGGGGCATTGCTGCTTGGTAGGCTCACTTCGGGGACCAGAGCGAGGGTCGGTTTGGCTCTGATGGCTATCGCCTCGCCTCTCTGGTCTTGCCAGAGGGGTCCGGGAACAGGTGCAGGCACACAGGGTGCTGAGCTTGTCAAGTAGCCGCTCAACCTTCCAGGACTGATCACTCCCACAATCGATCCGATGATCACCAGCACTGCGAAGTTTTTCATTCCTTGTGTATTTCTAGCGTATAACTGCCCAAAAAATTCAAAGAGAGCGACGATGGATGCAAACAGCCCGACAACGCGAGCAACGAGTTCACTTTGAGCAAAATGCCAAATGCGCGCGTGGGCTCTTTTGCCAGCAAAGGGAGCCTGAAGAGCCGCTATAGGGCTCAAAACCGCTTTCTCGAAAAGAATTGTTTCCATAAATATTTCTTAATGCAAGGAGGCAAGCTATTTTGCCATTAAGAGATAAATAAAATCAAGGCGGTAAATTAAATTTTTTCTGAGGCTTGGATTTTTGTCTAAGCGCTCAAAAATGCAATCGGTTGTAGAGCAAAAACTTGCGTCATATCGCCAAACTAACTCGTAAACTCGGGCTAGAGCTCTGAAATAGAGCTTGTTTTTCCCATTATCTCTTCGTTACTCTTAGCCTCGAGAGGGCCCTTAAGAGATGGAAAAAAAGCCACTGCCGATCGGAGTGAGCGACTTCAAAAAATTAATCGATGGAGGATACGCCTACGTCGATAAAACTCTGTTCATTCAGGAAATTCTGGAGACAGGAACCGAAGTGGTGCTGATTCCACGTCCGCGCCGGTTTGGCAAGACCCTGAATCTTTCCATGCTCCGCTATTTCTTTGAGGTGGCAGACGAAGATACGAGCTACTTGTTCAAGAACCTCCAGATTTGGCAACACCCTTCCTCGCGCGCTCTGCAGGGGCAATTTCCGGTCGTCTTCATCACATTCAAAGACGTCAAGCATTCTTCTTGGGAAAAGACTCTGGAGCATTTTCGACGATTGCTCGCTGAGGAATTTCAGCGTCATCGCTATTTATTGGAAAGTTCCCTTTTGAGCGCTGAGGAAAAGCAAGACTACCAAGCGATCTTGCGCAAAGAAGGGGGTCAGACTCTATGTGAAGAGAGCCTGCGTCTTCTCATCAAGTGGATGTACCTGTACCACAAAAAACAGGTGATCCTCTTGATCGATGAATACGATGCTCCGGTGCACAGTGCTTACGTGGGTCGATTCTACGAGCCATTGATCGAGTTTTTAAGGAACTTATTGTCTGGCTGCTTGAAGGACAGCTCCCATCTCAAACGCGGTGTGCTCACTGGCATCCTTCGGATTGCGAAGGAGAGCATTTTTTCTGGTTTGAACAATGTCAAGCCATTCACGCTTTTGAACGAGGCCTTCGGCGATAAGTTTGGCTTATTAGAAGCAGAGGTCGCTCAGCTTTTGGAAAACTATCACCTTGCCTCTAAACTTCCTGAAATCAAGCAATGGTACAATGGCTATCGGATCGGCTTTTCCAACGGGATCTACAATCCTTGGTCGGTACTGAATTGCATCGAAGAAAAGGGGAGGCTCGCTTCTTACTGGGTCAACACCAGCGATAATGCGCTCATGAAACAATTGATTGCGCGGGGAGGCGAAGAACTCAAAAGCGGCATTGCTGAACTTTTGCAAGGGCGCGCGCTTGAGAAAACCATTGAGGAAGGGATCGTCTTCTCAGATTTAGACAAAAGCCCTGCTGCCGTGTGGTCATTGCTCCTTTTCAGCGGTTACTTGACGGTGGAGGCAGCGCGCCCTTCAGCTGCTCTACTCCGCCTTCGTATCCCCAATCTCGAGGTGGGTCATCTCTATCAATCGCTGATCCGCAGCTGGTTTGAAACCACCATCCACTTGTCCAACTACCAGATGCTATTGAACAGCTTGACCCAGGGCGACACCTCCACGTTTTTCCATATCCTCCAAGAGTTTCTCCTTTCCTCGGTGAGTGTATTTGACGTGCTCCCAGACGAGCCGGAAAAAATCTACCACGCCTTTATTTTGGGCCTTTTAGTAGGGCTTAAGGACCGTTACGAGGTAAAATCCAATCGCGAAAGTGGTTACGGGCGCTACGATGTCATGCTGATTCCAAAAACGCCGAGTGATTTAGGAGTAGTCATCGAGTTTAAGAAAATTGGTCGTTTCGAGAAGACAGACCTCGAAACCGCTGCGGCTTCAGCGCTCAAGCAGATCGAAGAGCGCTGCTACGACCAAGAGCTTCTCGAGCGGGGCGTTCAACGGATTCTTCACCTCGGCCTGGCGTTTCAAGGTAAACACGTGTTTATGCGTTCGAAATCCACAAGCAAATAGTGTTATACCGCGCTCGGTTGAACCGAGCGCGGTATAACACCAGACTTTTCAATCACTCAACCCATACACATGCTTGTAAATCGCAGGCATGGGGCTAATGAACTCAGTCTTGAGTTCGGGGTTGAGGAGCATCACTGCAATCGGGACGCTCGAGTGGGAATGAACAAAGTAGTCGCACTTGGTCAGCAAGAGCCCTTCGATCAAAAGCTCTTCGCCGAGCAGCCTTCGATCAAAACCGGAGCCTTTGCGGTGGATGGGTTGGCCATTGACCGATCGTTGGGAATCGCAGTGGATTACGCGGGGCAGCTGCTTTTTTGCATATGCCAATAGCGCTTCGTCATCGGTTGCGATGAAGAACTGCACCTCTCCTGGATAGCGCTTCGCTGCCTCTTTTGCGGCTGCGATGCATTGCGAGGCGACCATCTCCTTCACTTTCCACTGCGGCGAGAAGTCGGTGCCTCGGAAGTGGATCCCGATGTTGGTTTTTCCTGTCATCCGCTCTTGGTAAAAGCGATTCACCTTCTCCGTGATGTGAGGCAACACTCGGATGAAGCGATCGATCGTTTGTTTGGCCTTTGCTCTCAATGTCCCATGGAATTCATCCACATTCTTCAGAAACGATGAGAAAAGATGTATGCTGTCGGGCGCTGGACAGGCATCCCAAAGCGCAAGCCCTTCGCGCGGGTGGTAGGAGAGGGAGGAAACTGGCTCGAAGTAATACTCCCACGAGTTGCCCGATCCATTGTGAAATAAGCTCTTTTCGTCCCAGTAGATTACAGGCGTCTTGCCATTGGCCTCGGCCCACATGAGGCTATTGACGACACTGACAAACGAAGAGAAGAATCCCTCGTTCGGCATGGCTCCGATCACGTGTTTGTCTTCTTGGGCCAGGGCAGTAGCAACGAAGCACAAGAGAGCAAGTAGGGTTTGTTTCATGATTTGATTCCTCCTTGAAGAACGTTGGTGATATCGACCGTTTTAAAAAAATAATGATTATACCGGTGAGCCAGTATTATACAATTGAATCAAGCGCTATGCAGACCTTGACAGCATCCTCCCCAGTAGGCTATTTCTCAGGAGCGCTCCAACGAAAGGACACCCATTGCCTTGGACTGACCGCTTCAAATACAGAAGCCTCCGCGTCGATATTTTGACGGTTTTTCTCTTGCTGATCTCGGTCTCTTCGATCCTCATCATTTCGTTTACCTATTCGAAAAATGAGCGCTCCATTTTGGGCTTTTCTAAGCAGACCATTGAGCTTGCCGGCTCGTTGATTTTGGATCGCGTGTATACGTTGATGAGTTCGGCAGAGCGGCTTTCGGCGATGTCGGTGCGACTGCTGCTGCATCCGGAAAATATCTCGCGGGAGAATAAAGAGCTCATTTCTCACATGCTCAGCATCATTGAATTTTATCCCGATTTGTATGGGCTCTATTACGGGACGGCCAATGGCAGTTTCATTGAAGTCGTGAACTTAAGCGTAGCTGGCCAGACCCATCTGCTGTCGGATCCAACGAAGCCATTGCCTTCTGCAAGCCGTTACGGACTGCGGATTTTGGATCGAGGAGCAAGCGCCCCTTCCGATATCTGGTACTACATCGATGCCCAATTCAACTTCATCGGCTCGGAGCCCATTGTCGGGGCCAACTTTGATCCGCGCACACGCGCTTGGTACGAGGGTGCGCTCCGGACGAAAGGGCTCTATTGGACCGACGTATATCGCTTTAGCCTTTTGAAGACGCAGGGCATTACGGTGTCAGATGCCCTCCTGAGCTCCGCGAACGGCGTGAGCGCTGTCGCAGGCGCCGATTTATCGCTCCGCTTCCTCTCTGAATTTCTCAACGAGCGGGTCATCGGCAAGCGGGGGCAGGCGTTTATTTTAGATGAAGCCAAGCAAGTCATCATTCCAGCAGAAGAGAGCGCAGGGCGCATTTCACGCGCCTCGGTGAGCGCTGCAATCGCAACACTGCACACTCAGCAACGTTCCGACGTTCTCTTCGAAGAGGGCGGCGTCAAATACATCGCCTCGCTCCATGAATTTCCCATTGTGCTGCGCAAAACGTGGTCTGTGTTGATTGTCGTTCCGGTGGGTGACTTTTTAGCAGAGCTTTTGGCAACGCAACACCAGGTCGTCTTAATTTCAGTCGGGATCGCGCTGCTCGCGATTCTACTGGTCATCTATTTTTCCAAACGCATTTCAGTGCCGATTGTGACGCTAGCGCATGAAACCGACAAGATCAAACACCTCGATTTCAGCTCGAATGCGCGCGTTGACTCCAATGTAAAAGAGATCATCCTCATGGACGATTCGATCGCGTCCATGCGGGTCGCGCTCCGCTCCTTTAGCCGCTACATCCCCAAAGAAATCGTCATGCGCCTCGTCGAAAAGGGCCAAGAATTGACGCTCGGCGGCGAAAAAAAACAAGTCGCAATTCTCTTTTCCGACATCACTGGATTCACTAGCATTGCCGAAGAGCGACCGACCGAAGAGCTCCTCGCGCATTTAACCGATTATTTTCTTTTATTCTCGCGCATTTTATTGCAACATGAGGGGACAATCGACAAATACCTTGGCGATGGAATGATGGCTCTTTGGGGTGCACCCACTCCGATCGAATCTCCTGCGAAGCAAGCGTGCTTGGCAGCGCTTGAGTGCCAAGCGGCCCTGACAGAGTTCAATCGAGCAAGCGCCATAGCAGGGAAGCCCATCTTCCACACTCGCTTTGGCATCAACATCGGCACAGCAATTGTCGGCAACATCGGGACCATGGAACGGATGAATTACACAGCGATGGGCGATGCGGTGAACGTCGCTGCCCGCTTGCAGCCGATCAATAAAGTCTATCAGACAAGCATCATCATCTCCGAAGACGTAGCGCGCCAACTGGGCGATGCATTCGCGATGCGCCCCCTTGACGATCTCGAACTTCGAGGGAAAAAACAGAAGACGAAAATCTACGAGCTCATCGCCACAAAAGAGGGGGCAACCAAGCTCCAAGCGGAACTTTGCGCTGCATTCACTCAAGGCTACGAAGCGTACGCCAAAAAAGACAACGTCCGTGCGCGCGCCCTCTTTGTAGCCCTCCGCCAAAAATTCCCCGACGATTATCCCACACAGCTCTACCTCGAGCGGCTCAAATGAAAGCCATCGAGCCAGACGAAATCCTCCTCGACCCCCGCGGCACAGTTCGCGACCCCGTCACTCACGTGGACCCGTGGCGCCGCCTCGTAGCCAGACTCTTTGACTACGCCCTCTTTTGCTCGGTGCTGTGGGCATTTAAGCTGGGCAAAACATTTACCGATCTCGAGACGCTCATTCCCCTCGAATACTTCTTCTGGATTCCCATAGAGGCCGCCTCAGTCGCGCTTCTTTCGACAACGCCTGGCAAGTGGCTTTTAAAGACAAAACTCTCCCAAGGCAAACGAGGGCGCATCTCGATCCAAGCAGCCCTCAAGCGCAGCTTCACCGTCTGGGTCAAAGGAATTGGCCTTGGAATTGCGTTCATCAACGTCCTCTGCATGCTCACGGCTTATCGCACCCTCTCGAGAGCCAAAATCACCAGCTGGGATGCGAGCGATCAGTTTCAAATCACACACCGTCCCATCGGGCGCTATCGACTCGGCATCATCGCTTTTTTAAGCATCGGAGCGCTCACCCTATACGAGGTCTATGGAAGACGCCTTTGATCCATCGCTCAACTTTCTGTATCGACGCCACGCCCATCTGGACCATCTCTTTCAGCCGAAGGTCATCGCCGTCGTAGGCGCAACCGAAACGCCGCGGAGCGTAGGACGTACAGTCATGCACAATTTACTCAGCGCGCCATTTCCTGGAACGGTGATCCCAATCAACCCGAAACGCCCTTCGGTGTTGGGGATTGCCGCATATGCGAGCCTCTCTGCCGCCCCGCGGGGCATCGAGCTGGTCGTCGTGATTACACCCGCCAAGACAGTCCCGGCAATCATCGCCGAATGCGCAGATCTAGGGATCCCAGCCGCCATCATCATCTCAGCAGGCTTTAAAGAAATGGGCCCTCCCGGCATCGCCCTTGAGCAAGAAATCTTCTCCCATGCCAAGCGCGGCAAAATGCGCATCGTCGGCCCCAATTGCCTCGGCGTCATGAATCCCAACACCGGCCTCAACGCGACCTTTGCTGCCGGCATGGCCCACAAAGGCCAGATCGCCTTCATTTCCCAATCCGGAGCCCTCTGCACCGCAGTCCTCGATTGGAGTTTGAGCGCGCGCGTCGGATTTAGCGCATTTGTCTCCATCGGTTCCATGCTCGACGTAGGATGGGGCGATCTCATCAACTACTTTGGCAATGACCCCTGGACAAAAAGCATTCTGATCTACATGGAAAATATCGGCGATGCGAGAAGTTTTCTTTCAGCCGCTCGAGAAGTCGCCCTCACCAAACCCATCGTCCTCATCAAAGCAGGCAGAACCCCCGAATCGGCAAAAGCCGCCGCTTCCCACACAGGAGCCCTTGCAGGCAGCGACGAAGTCTTCAACGCAGCGCTCGAGCGTGTCGGCGCCCTCCGCGTCGACACGATCGAAGAGCTCTTCAGCATGGCAGAAACGCTCGCCAAACAACCCCTCCCAAAAGGCCCCCATCTGACAATCGTCACCAACGCAGGCGGCCCCGGAGTCATCGCCACCGACGCGCTCATTGCAGCAGGCGCAAAACTTAGCGTTTTAAGCGACGCATCACTTGCCGCGCTCGGACAGTGCTTACCCGCTCAATGGAGCCGCAATAACCCCATCGACGTCCTCGGCGACGCTGGACCTGACGTATATGCAAACGCGGTCCGCATCGCAGCTGAAAATCCAACCTCAGACGGCACCCTCGTCATCTTAACCCCGCAAGACATGACCGATTCCACAGCCACTGCCCAAAAACTCATCGAATTGCCCCGTGGAGAAAAGCCGCTGCTCGCCAGTTGGATGGGCGCCGCCAGCGTAGAAGAGGGCAGAGAGCGCTTAACCCAAGCCGGAATCGCAACATTTGCATTTCCCGACGCCGCGTGTAGAGCCTTTGCACTCATGTGGAAGCACACAGAGCAGCTCAAGCGCATTTACGAGACGCCCATCGGCCGTCCGACCCGGCAAGCCCATCAAGTGATCGAACCGCTCCTCATCCAAGCGAGAAAAGAGGGACGGACACTCCTCGACGAGTACGAATCGAAAAAAGTAGTGGAAAGCTACGGCATTCCCATTGTGCCAACCGAAATCGCAAAACGCCCCGAAGAGGCCGCCCGCATCGCCAAAAAATTCGGCTTTCCCATCGTCTTAAAACTCTATTCCCGCACCATCACGCACAAAACCGATGTAGGAGGCGTCAAACTCAACCTCCAAAACGAGGCCGAAGTGCGCGCTGCTTATACAGCAATTGAAACCGCAGTCCGTCCCGAAGATTTTGACGGCGTCACCGTCCAGCCCATGATCCGCCGCGAAGAGGGCTATGAGCTCATCTTAGGAAGCACGATCGATCCAGAATTTGGCCCCGTCATGCTCTTTGGCTCCGGCGGCCAGCTCGTCGAAGTTTACAAAGATCGAGCCCTTGCGCTCCCTCCATTGACCTCGACCCTTGCAAAAAGACTCATGGAGAGCACAAAAATCTACACCGCCCTCCAAGGAACGCGCGGACGCAAAGCCATCGATTTAGCAGCCCTCGAAGAGATCTTAGTCCGCTTTAGCGAAATGATCGTCGAGCAACCCTGGATCCAAGAGTGCGACATCAACCCCCTGCACGCCAAGCTCGCAGCCGAGGGAATGGAAAAGAAC
>CAYGHT010000039.1:0-11476 GCA_964349755.1 uncultured bacterium | reverse complement strand
CAATAAAATTAGTTATAGTGTATATTTGAATTTACGACGTAGTTATGAAGAATAACCTGTTTAGTGAATTACCGGTCCGCTCCAAACTTCGCATGGCCCAAGAAGTCGGCGAAATCATCGGCGCATTTGGGCGCGGCGAGCTCGCCGCCGTGCAAGCCGGAGTCCACGACCTCAAATTGAGGGCGCTGCACCTGGGCGAAGAAGCAATCCAACACCGCGTCCTCATTTTCGCCGAGCAAGTGCAGTTTCAAAGCGCGTACGACCCCTGGCATTGCGTGAACGAAGACATGGAAGCGGCCGCGAGCAAACTCATCGAGGAGTTGGGGTGGCGGCCGCCGCCAATAAGAAATTATTTAACCTAGATTTTTTCCTTGAGTCCTTGGTAAAATATTGCCTTCGCCACAACAGCCAAGGAGCAATTATGTCCTCACTATTTATTACTACTCCAAATGCTTGGGAGTCTGTGAGTCACTCCATGTATGCACACGTCACTGACTGGAGGAACGGCCCTCTCGCAGCAAGCTCCACACCAAAACGTCCAGCCTACGTAGGCCTTCCTTGCGGTACGGCAGTGTTTCGGCGCCTCTGCGCGCAGCCAGTCTACGCTGCCACTTTCGCCCTTGGGTTTGTTGAATGGATCACGCGCTTTGCGCTAGCGATCATTCCTCACGCAATTCACTGGTGCTTACCTCAAGGCACTCGCCGCGAAACCTTCTATGAAAAAGTACTCGATCCGCTCAAAACCGGCTACACGATGTCCTGTATTGCTTGCTGGCTGAGTGCTTTTGCATTCTTCAAGAACCCGTGGAGCAAAGTCGTTTGAAATACCCGCTGCAATCCTGAAGTGAGCGAATGAAGAAAGCGACTAAACCCAAATTCGTAAAGAGCTACGTGTATGAAGGGCTCGGCTTTCCCATCATTCTCCTCAACGTTCCTTTTGTCAAAGCTGCAGGCGTGTGGACTCCAAACCTTAATTACATTCAGCTTCAAGAACAAGTGCTTGTGGCGCTAAGCCATAAGCCATCGCCTTTCACTGGAAGTGAAATTCACTTCATTCGCGCGTATCTTGAGATGACGCGCGAGGTCTTCGGAGCACACTGCAATCTCACGTCTGCGGAAGTTTCGTGTTGGGAAGAAGCCATGCTAAAGCCTGTGAAGATGAGTCCTCATGCCAAGCGTTGCCTTCAGCGACTTATCCTCACCTCCAAACAAACCGATACAAAGGCACGGCCTCAATCTCTACGCCGTCCTCGCTCCACTCCCGCGCGTCGTCGGTCGTTAACACAATCCCCCGCTTGACCTTAAGCTCTTTGGCGGCGGCGGCTAGAGCTCGTCCCTCACGAGCTACAGCATCGCGATCGTCTAGTTCCACGCACGCTTGGAAAAGCTCGAGGGTTCCTTTATTGTGCGCGACGAAATCGACTTCATAGCCGTCTGCTGTTTTGTAGGAGTAGAGTTCCTTTTGGCGTCGCTTGAGCTCGAGAAAGGTGATGTTCTCAAATAACCTGCCTCGATTCTGTGAAAACTGAAACGCAGTTGCATTCACCATTCCTGTATCGATGGCATACACCTTTTTGGAACCGCGAATTTGTGCCTTCATGGAAGGCGAAAACGGATCAATCTCAAACAGTAAATATGCATCGATGAGCGCCTCAATGTATTCCTTAATGGTCTTGTCGCTTAAATCGAATACTTTGGTCAGGCTTCCATGAGAAAACGGCGTCCCCACATGCGAAATCATGTAGTAAAACAGCCGTTCGAGATCCTCTGGCTTCTTTACTTTGAGACGCGTGGCAACGTCTTGGTACAAGATGGTTTTGGAATATGCATTGAGGATGTCGTCAACAAAGCGCTTGTCTTCGAGTAACGCGGGTTCTGGAAAGCCTCCGTAACGCAAGAACGTGTCGAATAATCGCCTGAGCTCTTGGCGGTGCTGGCCTAACACGATGGGATCCGTTTTCTTTAAACCCAACTTCGCCATTGCGAGCTCCTTGAACGAAAGCGGGAACACTTCAACCGGTAAAGTCCGCCCTGATAAAAGAGTCAGCAGCTCGCTCGACATGAGAAACGAGTTGGAGCCTGTAATGATGAACTTCACGCCTTTTTGCTCGTAATGCGCTTTAACAAATACGGGCCAATCCTTGAACGCTTGGACCTCATCCAGAAAGCAATAGACTGTCCCCTTAGGGTCTGCGATTTTGAGGTAGTCGTCGAAGAGCCGCTCGAGATTCATCACGTCTTGAGAGAATTGCGTGAGATATGGATGCTCCAAATTCAGCGAGAGAATATTGCGGAGAGGGACTCCCTCGCTCTTCATGAGGAAATTAATCGTCTGCTTGAGAAGCTTGCTCTTGCCTGCACGACGCACTCCTGTAATTGAGATGATGTGGGGCAGCTTTAAGTAGTCGACGATCTTGGACATGCAATCGCGCTGGATCCCTTGCTCGTAGAGAACGCCACTCCAGTGAGTGTTTTGATCGATGAGGAATTGCTCGAACATTCGGAATGAACTCCGGTTAAACAACTGTTAATCCGGAGTATACTCCGGATCGCCCACGCCGTCAACTTCAATCTGGTTATATCGCGAAATAAAACAAAATATTCTCAACAAAACAACATTATACACAGCAACTTACAATCACTAATTACAAACAAATGATTATATGATATAATAATGGTTTACCCGAGGTGATTTATGCCAGATTCGATAGGACCAATTCCTCCAATGGGCGGTTATCCGTCTTTTGACGGAAACGACCCAATCCAGAAAGAAGCAGTGGACGACCTCACTCACATCATGACTTTAATGGCAGAGCCGAATTGGCAAGTGCATTGGCCTGAAATTGCTGGTCTTGTTGCAGACTTAAGAGCCAATTGCTTGGGACATTTGCCACCTGCAGCTGAGGCGCCTGTTCGAATGGTCATTAACACCTTTCCATCCCACCTCGACCCGACAGATCCGCCAGAGATCAATCCTGCGCACATCGCCACACTTTTACAGGCCATCATGGCTGCTTTAGGCAAACTGCATTCGTAAATTCTGCTGCATGGCGCGCTGCCCATCGCACCGTTCGGCGCAGCCCCTCTTTGAGGACCACTTGGGGTCTCCATCCGAGCTCGCTCTCAATTTTGTGTGAATTGATGGCGTAGCGGAAGTCGTGGCCTAGCCGATCCGGCACATAGCAGATGAGGCCGTGATAAAAAAGGGCATTCACCCCCGTCTCTTCGGCAATGAGCTCGATCAACAGACTCAGCATCTGGAGATTGGTTCGTTCGGCGCTGGCGCCGATGTCGTAAGTTTCTCCCCTCTTGCCTCGCTGTAAGATGGCCCAGATGGCGGCGGCGTGGTCGTCGACGTGGAGCCAATCGCGGACATTGGTTCCTTTGCCGTATACGGGGAGCGGTTTTCTGGCCAAGCAGCGATCGATCATGAGGGGAATAAACTTTTCGGGATGCTGGAAGGGGCCGTAGTTGTTTGAGCAGTGGGAAAGCGTTGTCGAGATGCCGTACGTCTGGGCGTAGGCGCGCACCAAGTGGTCTGAGGCGGCCTTCGATGCGGAATAGGGGGAATTGGGGCGGTAGGGCGACGTTTCGTCAAACGCTCCGTCTGCACCCAGCGCTCCGTACACCTCATCGGTGGAGATGTGGTGGAAATGGACCTGAGGAAAGAGGCGCACCGCTTCGAGCAATGAAAGCGTTCCTTTCACGTTTGTTTCGATGAACGGCATGGCCGAGGCGATGCTCCGATCGACATGCGTTTCTGCGGCAAAGTGGACGATGGCATCGATTTCATGTTCTAAGAGCACCCGCTCGACAAGCGATCGGTTGTTGATGTCGCCGTGCAAAAAGCGGTAGCGCGGGTGCTGCTCGAATCCATCGAGCGCTCGTGGATTTGGGGCGTAAGTGAGCGCATCTAGGTTCACGATACGCCCTGCGAATTCCGAACGAAGAAGAAAGCGGATGAAGGCCGAACCGATGAAGCCGGAGCCGCCGGTCACGAGGAGGTTATTGAGCGGTCTGTTCACGGACATACTCGTCGATGCAGTCTCTAAAGTCGCGGGGCGTTATGCCTAGCAGCGTCTCGATTTTCGTGGTGTCAAATGCGGAGTAAAGGGGACGCTTTGCGGGCGATGGGAATGCAGCGCTTAAAGCCGGTTCAATCGATGGGCACGCAATGGGAATCCCGTGCGCTTGCATCGACTCGCGAAGAGTCAGAGCAAACTCGTATTTACTCGTCGCGCCTGCATTGGCGAATTGGTAAAGACCCGATACGCCTCGCATCCGCAACATCACATCGACGAGATCTGGCGCGTATGTGGGGCGACCGATCTGGTCAGCGACGAGTTTGAGCGGCGTATCGGTTTGGAGCAAAGCGAATAGCTTGGCGACGAAGTTTTTGCCGCCATCACCGAAGATCCACGAGGTGCGCAAAATACAAGCCGCCGGATTGACAGCGCGGAGCCGCTCTTCGCCCTCGAGCTTGGTTTGGCCGTAGTAATTGCAGGGGGCCACAGGGTCAGTCTCTTTGAGCGGTCGCTTGCCGGTCCCGGGAAAGACATAGTCTGTAGACAGGTGAAGTAACTGAGCGCCACTCTCGTGAGCCAGACGCCCTAGCACTTCGGGTCCAAGCGCATTGGCCCTGTGCGCCTCATCGCGGAGCGTCTCAGCAGGATCCACTTGGGAAAAGGCAGCGCAATTGACGATGGCTCTAAAGGGTCCGTGTGCGCGCGCAAAGGCTCTACACGCAGTAAGATCTGCGATGTCGATTTCGTGGCCACTGGCTACAACTCCTTGCTTCACCCGCTTACAAAACGCACTTCCGACGAGACCTTTGGCTCCGGTGATCCACACACTCATGCGAACACCTCTTGAAAAAACGGACTCGTCTGATCGCGTGGAGATAAAACAGGGGTTTGCGTGGGCCATCTCACACCGATGCGCGGATCGTTCCAGCGGATCGAACGCTCTGTCTTTGGATCGTAGAGCGCGCTCACTTTGTACACGACGAGCGCTTCCTGGCTAAGCACGCAGTAGCCGTGAGCAAATCCGACGGGAATGAACAGCTGATGATGCTCCACGTCGTCGAGCTCAACGCCTTCCCACTGACCAAATGTCGGAGAATCCTCTCTGAGATCCACAGCGACGTCGAAAACTTTGCCCTGCACACACGACACCAGCTTCGCTTGGCCCGGTGCGCTCTGGAAGTGGAGCGCGCGGATCGTGTGCTGGCAAGAAAAGGAAATGTTATCTTGGACAAATTCGGGAAGACCGTGTTCTTGATAGAGCGGCTTGCGAAAGCTTTCTAAAAAGAAGCCCCGCTCATCGCGAAAGACGCGCGGCTTGAGAAGCTTGAGTCCGTGGAGGCGAAGCGGGCATACATCCATGCCGCGAGATTGTAACTGGACTTTGGCCATTTGGCGAGCTTGAATTCTAAAAGTTTCGTAACTATTCAGGTGGGGGGCTCTGAGCACAAATTGTTTAACCACAGAGCTCACAGAGCACACAGAGGCCGCGAAACGCGGCGAAAAACACGCATTTCCTTGGCTTTTATCATGCTTCATGACTTCTCTGTGCGCTCTGTGTTCTCTGTGGTTCAAAAATTTGCGCTCAGAGCCACCCACCTGAATAGTTACAAAGTTTCTGACTTTCTTTGAGCCCGCAGTTTTTGGGACAGGCCCGAATGAGGGCCGGACCAAAAGCTGCGGGCTCAAAGAAAGCCAGAAACTTGACGAAGTCGAGTTCGGCAAATGGCTAAAGTCCAGTGCGGGTTAAATCAAGGTTTCAGCGCAACCACTGTTGCATTGCGACCCGTTTCTTTCTCGGCTCGATGGGAAAAATAATCGGTACTCTTGCACACCGTGCACGTTTCTGCGATCTCGATCTTCTTGGCAAGGACGCCACAGGCGATGAGCTGCATGCGAGAAATGGCCCAAAAATCGAAATGTTGGGGCTTCACTTGAAATTCCCAAAAATCTTTGGGGAGCTCTTGGCGGTAATTTTTAAACTCCGCATGGTCGGGCCCAAGTGAGGGGGAAATACAGACGACGAGGTTGTGGGGCTGCGTGCCGATTTCGCGCTGGAGCGTACTGATCAGCCGCGCGTAGATGTTCTGGACGCTGCCGCGCCAGCCACAGTGAGCAACGCCGATCGCCTCGTGCACCGGGTCATAGAAAATGGCTGCCTGACAATCGGCATGCGTCACGCCAAGACCGATGTTGCTGTCGGTGGTGTACAGAGCGTCCGCTCGCGGCGTCTCGCCGATGGTTTTTGCGCTCACGCGATGGACGTTCACGCCGTGTGAAAGATGGGGGAATACGATCTTTGGGACCCCGAGCACACTGCGCACTCGCTCGGCGTTTTGTTGGATGTGGCCTGCGTTATCGGGAGTCCCATGACCCAGATTGAGGGAAGCAAAACGTCCCTCGCTCACGCCGCCATGTCGGGAGAACGTGGCGTGAAGCACATGGGGATAGGCCTTAAGAAGGCGGTATTGGTGGTGGATTTGTTCAACCTGCATCCTTTTCTCGTACCACATCGGAATTTGAGTTAACAGCAAAATAAAAAACGTCTAGGATCAAGCGTATGGCCCCCCATGCTTCTCCCCCAAATCGTCTCCTGTTTGGAGTGCTCATTGCCATTGTGGCGTATCTGTTTTTCGCAATCGCCTCTTCGCTGGTGTTCTATTTTCAGGGACGCTTTCCAACAATCCAAATCATTTTCATCCAAAACGTCGTCGCCTTTATCTGCATCTTGCCTCTGGCGCTAAGGCGAGGTTGGGATTGGCTGAAAACGGAGCACCTGCCCAGCCATCTGATCCGAGATGTATTTGGACTCACCAGCTATTACTTTTTCTTTCTTGCCATTCGCTTTCTCAATTTGGTGGATGCTACGACGTTGAATTACACCGCGCCCTTCTTTGTTCCCTTCATCGCTTGGGGCTGGATGCGCGAAAAGATCGATCGACATGTTTGGTGGTCCATCATCATTGGATTTTTTGGCGTAGCCATCATCTTAAATCCAACGAAAGACATCTTTCATTCTGGCTTCATCTTTGGGCTGCTCGCAGGGATCACGTCCGCCCTTGCATTGAGCGCTGTGCGCGTCCTCAACCTCAAGCGCGAGCCGATGAGCCGAACCCTCTTTTACTTCTTTTCCATCTCTTCGATCGTGAGCTTTCCCTTCGCTTGGAGCGTCTGGGTGCCCCCTTCTGGGATGGAATGGCTTTTATCTTGCGGAATCGGAGCTGCCACCGCGGTCGGCCAAATCCTGCTCACCAGCGCGTATCGGCACGGCACGGCGTCGTATCTCTCTCCGCTCGGCTATGCAGTCGTCATCTACAACGGCCTGATCAGCTACTTCGTGTTTCAAAAGCCATTGGGCTGGCGTTCCTTGGGTGGAACGGCGCTGATCATTCTAGGGGGGCTACTGACTTATTTGTGGAAGGCGAAGGGCGCTCCTAAGGAGAAGCAGGAACAACCACCGCTTTAGGAATCATTGAATTTTGCGCGGATGAGCACTTGCTTTCCTTGGAAAGCGAGTGCGAGATGCAGAATGCGGCTCACGCCGCGATCGAGCAATTCTTGGGCATAGCGCTTGTCCTCAATCTGTTTGAGCGCCGATGCGACTGCGCCCTCGAGATCGATCTGTTCGAAAGGCCCAATTTTCTTAAACTCTAGGACAACGCCTAAATCGTTTGGATTCCTAGGGATTAGCATTACGTCATAGCGACCATATCCACTTTCTCGATTGGATTTTACTTCGTACTGTGGACTCAAACCGAGCAACATCCCGAGCACAAACGCGTGGTAAATTTTTTCGGGCTCTTGGGGGCTCACGTCAAATACACTGACGGAAGAGAGGAGAAACTCCTGGAAGAGCTGCGAAAACGTGGCGACATCCCCCGTGGTGAGGCTCTTGAGGAGCAACCGGTACTTAGGTTCGTGAATGCTCTTCTCAAACCACTCGAGAATCATCGATTTGTAGAGCCCATTCACCTCAACATTGGGAATGCGCAGGCGACAGAGGGCTTGGGCAGTGGGGGTCGAGACAAGCGTCAAGTAACCTGAGAAAAGAAGCAAAGACCAGATCGCTTTGGGATTGCGTTCAAGGTTCGAGAATGCGATCCCCTCTTCGATGGTTTTGTCGATGTATCCGCCTCGGAAGAGCTCTTCGATATCTGCTTTAATGTCCTCAGTTCCACGAGTGATGAGCTGTTTCATCAAGGCATTATCGCTCGTGTTCACCCAGTAAGGCGCCAACGCGCCCTTTGCATCGATGCACTTCAACACAGACCACGGATTGTAAATCCCATCGCAAGAGCCAATGCGATAGCCGTCGTACCACTGCCGGATTTCAGGCAGCTTCGAGAGGAGGTCGTATTCTGTTAGAAGCTGTTTTACTTCCGACTCTAATAACCCGAACTTGTCCCTAAATGGTTCGTTCAAAATGGTAAACGTGTCGATGTTGTTGAGCCCTGAAAAAATGCTTTCTTTCGCGATGCGCAAAATGCCGGTCAATACACCGCGCTCTAAAGAGCTGTTGTCTTTGAGGCCACCTGAAAGCCAATTGCGCAAAAAAGAAATGAGCGTGTCGTAGTAACCGCCAACGTACGCTGCATGAGCCGGAGTGTCGTACTCATCGATGAGAAGTACGACCTTTTTCTTGTGATGGCGGTGCAACCATTCAGTGAGCAGCTTAAGGCTTCGCTCGTACAAGCTCTGAGAGCCTTGTTCGCGAAGCACAGCGAGGCAATCATTCTTTTCTTGTTCGCTCAACACCTCTGATTCCAGGAGGTATCCATGCCGTCGAAATTCTTCTGTGATGAAGGAGCGCAATGAAGCGAACACAGCTTCCCAAGAAGTTTGCTTCACATCCTTAAGCGAAAGGAATATAACCGGAAACTGTCCTTGAAGCGCTCGATACTGCTCGTGCTTCCAAATGTTCAGTCCTTTGAACAAATAGCTTGTATCCTCTTCTGCCTTCTCAAAGAAATAGCGGAGCATCGACAAATTCAATGTCTTGCCAAATCTGCGCATCCGCGGGATCAGCACAAACGGAGCGCTCGTTTCCACGATCTCTTGAATCAAGAGCGATTTATCGACATAGGCGTAGCCGTCTTCAATGACCGTCTTGAAGTCGCTAATTCCAATGGGAAGCTTTTTTTTCATGGAGGAGCCAAATTCCATTTCTTCTCTAAAGGCTCGAGTTTTTTCTTGGACTTGAAGTTCTTCAGGCTTTTATCCAAGAGCCGCAGGACAGACGACTCTTTGCCTCGGAGCGCGATCGCGTGGAGCCCCGTGTCCGTCAGTGGCGCTGAGACAATTTTCAAAGAACCTGCATACAGGTCGCGGACGAAGCTTGCGGCGGCGAGCCGGTCTAGCAGCACTCCAGCCACCTCGCCGCTTGCCAACCCGTTGAGGAGGTCTGGAATATTGGAGTAATTGCGCTGGATTAAGTCGCTTTGAGCTTGAAGGAGCTGCGCTGCTGGATCGTTGCTGAGGACGCCGATGAGCTGCCCTTTGAGCTGTTCGAGCGTGTCAACTGACGCGGACGCGCGAACGACGAGGACAGGTCCTAGCTTTAAAAAATTCTCACTAAAGTCGTATTTGGCCTTGTTGAAACTATAGAGCGGTAGCGAAGTGAGCACAACCTCGTATCTGCCTTCGGCAAGACCGCTGTAGAGCGTATCCCAGTTCGCTGCCATCTTTTCGAAGTTAAGACCGCTATAGCGCGATACTTCGAGCAAAAAGTCTTCCGTATAGCCGTTCACGTAGGGCTGCAGCTCGCCAAATTGGAGCGGAGACCAGGTTGGATCCACGCCAATGCGAACGACGCGCCGATTTTGGCTACAGCTGCAGCCAGAGAGCATGAGAGCCAGGAGCAAAAAGAGAAGACGTCGCATCTCAATGACAATAGCGGATGGTTGAATTTCTTGTGAGGAAATCTCGCTCTAAGGCACCATCTTCAGTGCTATGACTGCGTACCTCTTGGTCAACTTCGGCGGTCCTCGCTCCCTCGATGAAATCGAGCCGTTTCTCAAAGAATTGCTCACGGATCGCGATGTGATTCGGACCCGCTTCCCTAAGCCTTTGCACAATTGGCTGTTTTCTCGCGTTGCCAAAAAACGGGCACTGAAGATCGCGCACGATTACGTCGCCATCGGCGGCAAGTCCCCTATTTTCGCGGACACGGAGGCGATTGCGAAGGGGCTTGGAGCGCGGTTGAACGCCCCCGTGCTCACCTTCCATCGCTATCTCCCTGCGACGCATGCGGCCTCGCTCAGCGCTATCGACGCGTGCACTGCAACCACACTTCGCGCACTTCCTCTCTTTCCTCAATTTTGTTTTGCCACGACGGGAAGCATCGCGCGGAAATTCGAGCAAACTCTAAGCCTTAAGACCGTATCCAAGCTTCGCTGGATCCACTCCTATGCGGAGCATCCCGCATTCATTGAGGCGCACGTGCGGCATCTGGAGAACTTCTGCCAAGTAAACAAACTCCGCGAAGAAGAGACCGCGTTTGTGTTTTCAGCGCACGGCGTCCCCCGTCAGTTCATTGCGGATGGCGACCCTTACCAGTCGGAGTGCGAGCGCACCTTCGAGCGCTTGCGAGCGCGCTTTCCCAAAGCGATCTGTCGCCTCTGCTACCAATCGAAGTTTGGACCGGGTGAGTGGCTAGGCCCTGCCACAGACGCGACGTGCAAAAACGCCTTGTCCTGGATTTCGAATCGACGCTCCGCAGTGATTGTGCCGCTCACCTTCACGACCGACCACATCGAAACGCTCTTCGAAATCGAAACCCTGTATTTGCCACTTCTTCGCGCAAATGGGCTGAGCGCATACCGGTGCCCTGCGCTCAATCTCGAACCTTACTGGCTGGACGCCCTGGCTGAAATCGCTGACACTAGCGCGCTCAGCACGACGCAGATGCTGGTGCGCCGATGAAAAATTGGCTGCTTCTCCTGCTCGTGAAAGCGCTTCGATGCTTCGCTTTGACTCCCCAAAAGGGCCACATCCTTGTGGTGACGACAACGGCGCTCGGCGACACGCTGTGGGCAACCCCTGCGATTGAGGCGCTCTCGAAATCGTTTCCAACGGCGCGCATCGCGGTACTCACCAGTGTTGTGGGCGAAGAGGTGCTGCGCCACAATCCGGCAATTCACGCTGTGTATGTGCTCCGAGAGCCCATGCTTCGCCACTTCCACGCGCTGTGGCGCATCCTCCGCGCTGAGGCTCCTGAGACAATCGTCATCTTCCACGCCTCGCAACGATTGATATTGCCGCTGTGCGCAGCGCTCGGCGCTCGGCGCATTTGTGGAACCGCTGGGATCAACAAAGGGCTCGACGCCCTGCTCACCGATGCTGTGGCGGCAAGCCACGAACACGAAATCTTGCGCCGCTTGCGCCTTGTGGAGCGCGTGGGGGCTATACCTCGAGCGGTCACAAATTGCGCTTTTGAAGGGGATTCCAGTGACCCA
>CAYGHT010000038.1:7159-11594 GCA_964349755.1 uncultured bacterium | reverse complement strand
TATCAACTACTCTACATTTTAAGGTGTTAAAAAGATTTTTTGAATAATTGATTTATAATAACAAGTTGTGTAAAAATGATTTCTTTAAAACAATTGGGTTAATTTATGGCGCTATCAAGATGCATTTCAAGTCACATTATGTCTAACTTGCTTGTATGGAGAAATCCGCAAGGGAGAGAAGAGGGATGGTTTAACAACGGGGATCAAGGAGTAGGGAATGCTTGGAAGCTTGCTGGTAAAGTAATCACTGTTGAAATAGGGCTTTGCATTCTGACTACAATGTCCGTGGTCGAAACGGTTGCTTATTCTGTTTTTGCACTTGGATCTCTTGCTTTCTACCCCATCACCAATCGACCTTGTAAGTTTTTTGCAAGTCTCTTACAAAGCAGTTCCTTTACTGTTATTTGGGGGATCGCTGATGCATTAATTTACAATCCGTTCTTTGCTAATGTACTGACTCATGAAAGCTTTGCTCGTTACTGGGCAGACAAGCTTAATCCAACGCCAATCGTATTATTCCGATTAGACGATCGGTTGCATGTGGCCGATTGGGAGCAGCAGAACTTCAGAAGACCAGGGATCATCGGTCAGCGGATCGATAATCCCCTGGTTAGACCAATCATTCTTCAAGGGCAAGCTACGCAACAAGCCATTGAACAAGGATCCCGCTTTATTACCACAGAAGTATTGCACGGTGCTACACCTGCTACTTTAAGTCTATTCGAAGACATGGACCCCTCCATCTATATGTTTGTATTGGCCAAAGCTGTTTTTATCTACACAGTAGGTTCTAAGAAGAATGAACTAATTCCTGATTTCTTCAAACCAGCTACTAAAGTCGGCATCACAGCTCTGCGTCGAGAGCTAAACACTAGAGAAATACAAGAGCAGTTAGAGTCATGTTTCGTGAATCTTGGTTCCTTCGAGCGGGGAGTCGCTGGTGATGTTGCTAAGAAAGCATTCAATCAGTTGAGAAGTGTCGCGTCTGGTGAGCTACAGAATAGTTTATTCGTTACGCGTTGTTGGCAAAAAGCATGCGAAGCACTCCGTCCAACGTAAGCGAATCGCTTAAGGCGGGGTAACAAAATGACTCAAAAATGGCACTGAATTTGCTGAACGCCGAGAATAGCCAGATAATGAAGGAGAGTGTCAGTGCTAAATTCTGATAAATGCCCGTTTACAAGCATGGAGACTTTTGATTGCTTAATGCCAAGTTTTTTGGCTACTTCATGCTGAGTCAGACCGCTTTTTTCTATGAGTGTACCAACTTCTTCTAAAAGTTCTGATCGAGCAACGAGTTCATCAGCATCTTTTCGTCCAATTGCAGCGAAAATATTGCTGTTGTCCACTTCGTAATTAGGTTCTTTTTCTCTGGTCATTTTTTGCCTCTTACACGTTCTTTTCACACACAAACTCGCGCTTCAGCGCCTCGATGACGAACTCCTCTAAGGCGGCAGGCGTTTGCGCTCTTTTGGGGAGCAGGATCGTCTTTTTCTCTATGCCTTTGGGGGTTTGTTGCTCGGCTCCGAATGAGACGTTACCGAATTTCAACAAGACGAAGCGGTTGGCAGATGCGAAGGCGCGGAGTCGGGTGAGGTGGCGGAGCCAAATGACTTGGGGTGGTTCTTTGCCGAAGCGGTCGCGGATTTCGTCGAAAAGTTCAGCGATTTCGGCGTTGGTGGTGACTTCGCCAATGCGGTGGTAGAGCTCGAGGCGAATGGAGAGTTCGTCGATGTACGTGTCTGGCAATCTGGCGTCGTAAGGGGCTTCGAGCTTGGTCTCATCAAACGAGATTGGTTTTTGTTTTTTTAAGGCGTCGACGGCCCGTTTTAGGAGTTTGCAGTAGAGGTGGAATCCGATGGAGGAGACTTGGCCCGATTGCTGGACGCCTAAGAGATCGCCAGCTCCACGGATTTCTAGATCGCGCATGGCGATCTTCATTCCGCCGCCGTAGCTTCCGGCTTCAATGAGGGCATTGAGTCGCTTTCTTGTGAGTTCTGGGAGTCGCACGTTTTTGGGGAGGAGGAAGTAGGCGTAGGCGGCGCGGTTCCAGCGGCCGACTCTGCCCCGCAGTTGGTAGAGATCGGCTAGGCCGTAGGTGTCGGCGCGATCGATGAGGATTGTGTTTGCGTTGGGGACGTCGATGCCGTTTTCGACGATGGTGGTGGCTAAGAGTAGATCGATTTCTCCCTGTCGGAAGCGATGAAAGAGGGTGTCGATGTCATCTGGGTCCATTTGGCCGTGGACGACGCCGACGCGTGCGGCTGGGACGAGCTTTTGGATGGCGTCAGCGCGTGCGTAAATCGTTTCGACGCGATTGTGGATGAAGAAGGCTTGGCCGCTGCGCGCAAGCTCGCGGAGCAGGGCATTGGTGATGAGTTCTGGCTCTGTTTCGGCGAGGATGGTTTTGACGGGGAGTCGGTCTTGCGGGGGGGTGTTGATGACGGACATGTCTTTCGCGCTGACCAGTGACATGTACAGAGTGCGAGGAATGGGGGTTGCGGAGAGGGTGAGGCAATCGACGCCGGTTTTTAATTTCTTGAGGTGTTCTTTTGCGCGCACGCCGAACCGTTGCTCTTCGTCGATGATGATTAGGCCGAGGTCTTTGAAGTGGACGTCGTCGGATAAAAGTCGGTGAGTGCCGATCAGGATGTCGATCTTGCCTTCACACGCGTTTCGGAGTGTCTCGCGGATCTCTTTAGCGCTTTTAAAGCGGGAGACGACGTCGATGCGAGGTGAAAAGCCGCGCATCCGCTCGGAGAACGTTTCGTAATGCTGCATGGCCAGGACCGTGGTCGGGACGAGGACGGCAACCTGCTTAGCTCCATCTACGACGGCCTTGAAGGCGGCGCGCATGGCAACTTCCGTCTTGCCGTAGCCGACGTCTCCGCAAATGAGCCGGTCCATGGCTTTGGCGGACATCATGTCTTCTTTAATGGCGGCAATCGCGAGGAGTTGGTCTTGGGTTTCGTGGTAGGGGAATGCGGTTTCAAATTCGGAGAGCTCCGTTGAGTCTGTCGGGTAGGAAAATCCGCCGTGGGCAGCGCGCTCTGCGTAGTGTTTGAGAAGATCATTTGCATAGCCGACGATTTGGGCTTGCGCATTTTGACGGGTGGTTTGCCACCGTTTGGAGCCGAGCTGACTTAAAGAGGGGAGCTCATCGCTCGAGCCGATGTAGCGCGAGAGAAGATAGCTTTGCGACAGAGGCACGAAGAGATTGGCTTTATCTGCGTACTCGATTTTTAAAAATTCGGTTTCGACTCCTAAGTGGTTCACCTGTTTTTCCATCCCAAGATAGCGGCCGATGCCGCTGTGGAAATGGACGACGGGCTCGCCCGGTGTGAGGGCGTGAAACTCAGAGGTCGCGGTGTGGTAGGTGCTGCGCCATTTTTGCCGTCGGAGCGTCGTTTTATGGGTGATCTCGGAGATGGGGATGAGCGCGAGCGGAATGTCTGTGATGACGATCCCTGAGGTTAACGTCGCGCGCACGCAGGGCGGTGTGGGGCCCGCTTTGCTGCGAAGTTCGCGCTCTTCGCTTGTCGTTTGGCAAAGGAGCATGATCTCGAGCTTTGGATCCTCGGGCTCGAAGGTGTCCAGGTCCATCGCATCTGCAACGCGCTGAAATGGGTGAAAGAACCGAAGGGCGTCGAATTTGGTGCCAAGGGCGTCAAACGAGACGCCCTGCAGCGCCCGGGTCCGCTCTCGGGTGTTGACGACGCGTGCGGAAAATTCCTCGAGTTTTTGGCCGATGCAAAACAGATGCTGCTCGCTCCGGAAGCGCTTGAGGAGGTGCTCGAGACTGAAGAAAAAAGGCGAATTGGAGCCGGGCATCGACTGGAGGGCCACGTGGTTGTCTTCAATGGCGAGCAAATCGTCCCAAAAAAACAGCGGCGCAGAAGGGAAGTAGTCGGCGATGCAGGCGAGCTTTTTCGCCTGTTGCAGGAGCGGCAGTTCCTTCGCGGGCGAAAGGAAAAATCCATCGGTTTTGCCGATCGATTTTTGGCCGACTGGATCGAAGGTGCGGATCGCATCGATCTCGTTTCCAAAGAAGTCGAGTCGAAATGGGTCGCTGGACGACACGGGGAAAAGATCGACGATGCCGCCGCGGATCGCAAATTCGCCTTTATCGGAGACGACGCTTGCGCGCGCGTATCCAAGCGCTGTGAGTTGTTCGGGCAATTGATCAAACGCCTTCTTGTCGCCGACGCTCCAGCGCCCTAAAAGGGGAGATAATTCCTCTTTGGCCACGACCTTTTGAAGCAGCGAGGCAAGCGGGCACAGCACGATGGAAGGGGTTTTTCGCTTGGACAGCGCGTAGAGAGCCTCCATCCGTTTGCCCAAGATGTCGGGGCTTGGCGGAATTTCTTCTCCGGGGAGTGTCTCCCAAGCGGGGAACTCGAGCGGCTCAATAGGTGAAAAGTAAGAGAGATTGTCG
>CAYGHT010000038.1:0-7149 GCA_964349755.1 uncultured bacterium | reverse complement strand
CTCCATCAGATCGTCGCAGAGCTTGTCTTCGCGCATGGAGCCGGTGATGATGAGAACGGATTGATTTGTCGCTTTTACAAGAATCGCGGCGAGGAGCGCGCGGGGCGTCTCCCAGAGCTCTTCGACGAGCAGCGAGTTGCCTGTGCGGAGCGCCTCTTGAAATGCGAGAAGCGCGCCGGATCGATTCGCGAGCTCGAGGTTCAACATTGCCGGAGCGTCTCGCGGAGTTTATCGAATGCAGCTGCAAGCCCAGCGCCGTTTTTACCGCCTGCTTGGGCCAGAGTGCTCTTGCCTCCACCGCCGCCCTGAATGAGGGGAGCGAGCTCTTTGATGAGGTTTGTAGCGAGGATGCCCTTCTGCACGAGATCGGGGCTCACGGCGATGACGAGCTGACAGCGCCCTGCGGCCGTTATCCCGAGCGCGACAACGCCCGATTTCATCTGTTGGACGAGCTCATCGGCAAACGGCGCGAGCTCTTCTGCATCGCAGTCGACGATTTGGGCGATCAGGCTGTGAGCGCCGATCGCTTCTTTGTTTGCCACAAGTTTGACCCCGAGCTGAGCGCGCTTTTCTTTGCGGATGGCTTTTAGCTCAAGTGCGAGCCGCTTTTCTTCCTCGAGGAGTTGCTGGATTTTTTCTAGCACCCCTGCAGTCGGTGTCTTTAGCAAGGCAGCGATCCGCTGGAGCGTGTCTTCTTCGCTTTGGACCAACAATTCTGCGGCTCTACCGCAAACGGCTTCGATGCGGCGCACTCCGGCTGCGATGCTCGACTCTTTGGCGATTTTGAACAATCCAATCGTCCCAAGTCTTCCTGTGTGCGTGCCGCCGCAGAGCTCTTTTGAAAATGCGATGTCGACGACGCGGACTGTGGATCCATATTTTTCGCCAAAAAATTGTTTGATTTCAGGGCGTCTTTGAGCCTCTTCGAAGGAGAGCTCGTAGGTGGCTACGGGTGCATCTTCGCGGATGTTGGCGTTGACGAGGTCCTCGATGGTTCGGAGCTCTCCTTCCGAGAGCGGTTTGTGGTGGCTGAAATCGAAGCGGAGGCGATGCTCTTCCACGAGCGAGCCTGCCTGTTTGATGTGGGGTCCTAGCACTTCTTGGAGCGCCCAATGGAGCAGGTGAGTGGCCGTGTGGTGGTTTTGAATCGCAATGCGCTTCTCTTTGTTTACGTGGGCGTGAACGGTGTCCATTTTATGGAAGGTGCCTGCATCCATTTTTCCTCGATGGGCAATGACGCCTGGGAACGGCGCGCTTGTGTCTTGGACTTGGAAGGCATTACCGCCATTTGTGATGGCGCCAGTGTCTCCTACTTGGCCTCCCATCTCCGCGTAAAAAGGAGTGCGATCGAGGAGAAGAAGTCCTTCCATTCCGGCGTCCATGCGGTCCACGAACTGGTCCCCAACGACCATTCCGATGAGACGGGCATTGCTTTCCGTCAGTTGGTAGCCCTCGAAGATGCAAGGCTTGTGGGTGCGCATGAATGCTTCGAAGAAATTGGCGTCGAACTCTTGGGTTGAGGTTTTGTGGGCTTTGCGCGATGTTTCTTTGGCTTTTTCTTCGAGTTTTGCGAAGTGGGCGAGATCGACGTGGAGCGTCTCATCTTTGGCGATGAGGACGATTTCTTCGAGCGGAAAGCCGTAGGTGTCTTTGAGTTTGAAGGCGTCTTCTCCGGAGATGGTCTTTGCTTTGCGCGAGCGGTCGATGACTTGAGAGAGGAGCTGGCCGCCGCGGAGCAAGGTTCGCAAGAAGGACTCCTCTTCTTGAGTCAAGATCTCCTCGATGCGGCTTTGAGCGGTTTTGAGCTCGGGGAAGTCCTCGCCCATCGTTTCGACGAGCCGCGGCAAAACACGGGAAAGAAACGGCTGTTGGAGCCCGAGGGTCCGGCCGTAACGAACAGCTCTTCGCAAAATCTTGCGGAGCACGTAGCCGCGATCGGTGTTGCTCGGCTGCACGCCGTCGGCAATGGCAAAGCTGAGCGAGCGGATGTGATCGGCAATGACGTGGAAGGCGGGGGCGGTGCTCTGATTTTGTGGATCGTACGCTTTGCCACTCACGGTTTCTACTTGGGCGATGAGGCTTCGGAGAATGTCGGTTTGAAATACGGTGTCGACGCCCAATTTAAGGGAGACCACGCGCTCAAGCCCAGCTCCCGTATCGATCGACTGCTTTGGCAGCGGCTCGAGTTTGCCCGAGGCGTCTTTCGAATACTGCATGAAGACGAGATTCCAAAATTCGAGGAAGCGCTCGCCGCTCGCATCGTGTACAGGTGAGGAGGCTGTGCCGTAGGTGGGGCCCCGGTCGTAGAGGAGCTCTGAGCATGGGCCGCAGGGGCCAGTATCGCCCATGGCCCAGAAGTTTTCCTTTTCGCCGAAGCGGACGATGCGGCTGGCGGGAAGATGTTTTTCCCAAAGCGCAAAGGCCTCATCGTCGTTTTGGAAGACAGAGACCCAGATTTTGCTCGGATCAAATGCGAAGACGTGCGTTGCGATGTCCCAGGCGTAGCCGATCGCCTCTTTTTTGAAATAATCGCCAAAAGAGAAATTCCCGAGCATCTCGAAGAAGGTCAAATGGCGCGTGGTGTGACCGACGTTGTCGAGATCGTTGTGCTTGCCTCCGACGCGGATGCATTTTTGGCTCGTGGTGGCCCGCGTGTAATCGCGCTTGGATTTGCCGAGAAAGACGTCTTTGAATTGGTTCATCCCCGCATTGGTGAACAAGATCGTGGGATCGTCGTGCGCCGCGACGGGAGATGAGGGGACGATTGCGTGGCCCTGCGACTTAAAATACCGAAGAAATGCGCGGCGAAGTTCTTGTGATAGCATGTGGTGAGCCTCATTGATTGAGCGAAGCATTGTACGAGAGGTGCTAGATGAGTGTCAATGCAGTAGCGCCTATTCAAAATGAAAAATCGGGGTTCATTCGACTAATGCGTACCTGGATTTATAAATGAACCACAGAGAGCACAGAGGCCACAGAGAAAAAGTACAAAAGTGCGCGTTTCAAAGCCTCTCTTGTCCTCTGTGCTCTCTGTAGAAACAAAGGCAGGGATCATGGGTGAACCCTTACGCATTAGTCGGATGAACCAAAATCGGGCAGAGGCACGAATCGTGTCAATGGAACAGGCGCTGAAACGCGGGTCCAAATTCGCGGTGGATCCATTCTTGGGTGGCTTGCTCGCACTCACTCTGAGATTTGTCCCTACAATCCTTCAGCGACAAGAGCTGGAGTTCATTTGCCTGAAAAATGGTCCCGGCGTCGTCGAAGCGGGCGATGAGCTTGGCGGTTGTGGATCGGAGGCTAAATTCGCGCGGAGGGCGAGAGGCGTTGAAGCGGGCGGTTGCGACAAAGGGCCAGAGCCTTTCGCGGAGCGCCGATTCGCCTTCGAGAAAAGGGGCGCTGATCCCGCATGCGCCGTCGAGAAGTGTCGGGAAGATGTCCATTTGGCTTAAGAGTTCGACGCGCCTTTGTACAGTGCCCACTTTCATGTAAATGGGGACCGACATTTGTTCATGCGTGAGATGAGAGCCGTGGAAGAGGTGGCCGTGGTCTAAAAATTCTTCGCCGTGATCGCCGGTGAATGCGACAAGGGCTCCTTCGGGCGCGCTTTGCAAAAATTGGCCAAAGAGTGAATCGATGTAGTGAATGGCATTGCGGTAGCGATTCCGGATGAGCTCGACAGTTTTTCTGGAATACAAGCTTTTGACGTAAGCGAAGTCTTTGGCAAACGGCTGGAAGATCGAGGAGACTTCTTCTGGCCAGCTATAGCCAAAATGGGTCGCATCCAAAAATACGATGAACAGATGTCCGTCGTTTAAAGAAGGGTCGGAGGCGAGATCGGCGCGGAGCGTCGCAACAGCCGCTTGATCGCTTTCAAAGACGGGAGCAGGAGGCGGCTGATGAAATGTTTTGAAGCTCTGCAGCAGGTGCGCCTCTTTGCCAAAGAGCAGCGACTGCATGCCGTAGTAGCCGAGCTCTGCCGAGGTATACACATGGATCTTGTAGCCGAGCTGCTTGAAGAGCGCCAAAGCCGGGCTTCCCATGGCCCGTTGCTCGCGATTCACACGGCTCCAGCTGAATGGGAATTGGGAATGGAAGATGGAGAACCACGAGATTTGCGTTCCATTGGCATTGGATAGCGAGAGCTTGCCGCTGATGTTCGCATCGCGAAAGCTCGACAGATGCGGCGCGATTTCGGGTGTGATGAAATCTTCGCGCAGCGATTCGGCGACGAACAGGAAAATCGATGGCTTTTTCCCTGCGATGGGGGCAAATGCCTGAATGCTCTGCGTCAACTCTTCTTCGCTCTTAGGCGCATGGAGTCGACCTGGAAGTTTGAGCTGCACAGTTGCGGGCTTGAAGAACGTCCGCTTCCAGGGGAGCGTTTTCGTGAATTCGGTGTATGCGCTCGGCTGGATCATGCGCGAGGCCGAATAGTCCCAAAATAGAAGCGCTGCAGGTAGGCACAAAAGCCCCTGACACAGCACGTCGAGTCGCATGTGGAGGGCCTTGCGCGCCGCCACCCAGTGCGTGGCTCGATAGAGCAACATGCCGAACAGGGGAACGAACAAAAGAGCGCCAAAAAATAGACCCCAGGCCCAGAGCGGCACTCCAGATGCGTCGAGAAGAAACAAGAAATTCTCAAAGCTCTCGTCGAACACAAAGGCTTTGAGCGCGTCCCAGACCGAGAGATCGAGGACCAGATCCAGAAGAAAATCGAACACGTGCAAAATCGCAAACAGAAACGTCGATCCGATGAAGAGCCAAAACGCTGCGCGCCCAAGGAACCGCTCGATGAGATAGCCGCTTAGGATGAACAGGCCGATCTCGAGCGCCATTTGGCACATGGCATAAAACCAAAAGAACATGCGCGAGCCGTCGAGACTTTCTTTAAGGAAAACGCTCGTCGTGATGGTGAGCAAGAGCAGCGCGAAAAAGCCGCCGAAATAAAGGTAGTTAACAGGGATGCGCATCAATTCGGATCATAGTCGTGAGCTCAATTTGTTCAAGCGTAAAACGCGCCCTGTAAGTATCCTGGTCTCATGCAATGGATTCACAAGTTTCAGCTGTTCTTATTCGACTTTGACGGCCTGCTCGTCAACACGGAGCGTCTCCACTACCAGGCGTATGTGAAGATGCTCGCTGGCCGCGGCATCTCCCTCCGTTGGGATTTCGAGCGGTTCTGCTCCTTAGCGCATCGCAACGCCACAGCGCTTCGCGAAGCGCTCTACGCGGAGTACCCCACGCTCGATCCAGATTGGAGCGCGCTCTATGCCGAGAAAAAACGGGCATATGGCGAGCTGATCGCAAACGGCAAGATCGAGCTAATGCCAGGGGTGGCCCCGCTGCTTGCGGCACTTGAGAAAGCGAACATTGAGCGGTGTGTCGTGACCAACAGTTTTCACGAGCAGATTGCGACGATCCGCTTCTTTTCCAAGCCGCTTCAGAGCATTGCGCACTGGATCACGCGCGAGCAGTATAACCAGCCAAAACCGAGCCCGGAGTGCTACCAGTTGGCCATCGAGCGGTATGCGAAACCGGGCGATCGGGTCATCGGGTTTGAGGATAGCCTGCGCGGACTTCAGGCGCTCCAAGGCTCGAGCGCGCTGGCCGTGCTGGTTTGCGCAGCGAACCATCCACTCCTCGCGGAAGTAGCGCCTGGAACCCTTCACACATCGAGCTTAGAAAATATTTCACATTGCCTGGAATGAAGCGCAGTTGCTATGCTCGCGCCTTTGCTTTTGAACGAGGAATACCCCATGTCGAGAATTTGTCAGATCACTGGAAAGAAAACGAGTTTTGGCCGTAGCTACGCCCTGCGCGGGATTGCGAAGAAAAAGAAAGGCATCGGCCTGAAAATTACAGGTTGCACCAACCGCTCGTTCTTGCCGAACCTCAAGAAGCGCCGTCTTTGGGACCCTGAGCAAAAGCGCTTCGTCTCGCTCCGCTTATCGACCGCTGCGCTCAGAACCATTGACCGCAATGGCCTGCCTGCGACGCTCCGGAAAGCAAAAGCTCGATTGAGTGAATAGAGCGCGGCTCGCCGCTCGACGGGCGGCCCCCTCTCGCAAGTCAAAATTTTTCTATGGACTTTGGTGGCTTTGTGCCATTGGAGCGTGTGGCTGGCTTGTTCTACGCTCCACGACTACGCAGCTTCCCGTCTCGCAAGCCTCTGCAAAACTCTACTCGAATCAAGGAGGACAAGACCTCCGGCTGACCATCATCGACGCCATTGCTCAGGCCAAGCAGTCGATCCACCTCGTCATGTTTGGATTGAGCGATCCTCCCGTTTTAAGCGCGCTCAGCGCCAAGCGCATTCCCATCAACGTATACTACGATCCCAATGGCTCTCCGAGCTTATGGAATGCGCTTCCCTTTGCCAAACTCCATCCTGTGCATAGCACAGGGCTCATGCATCAAAAGATCTTGATCCTCGATCAAGAAATGGTGTTTTTAGGCTCTGCGAATATGACCACTGCGTCGCTTGCCATGCACGACAATCTCATGATTGGGTTGAAGAGTCGCCCTCTTGCACAATTTCTCATCGACAAGACACCGTCCTCTCCTGGATATTTTCGGACACGCATCGGTGGTCAAGAGGTCGAAGCGTGGCTCTTGCCCGATCCGCGCGGCCATGCCCTTTCAGATCTCAAGCGCAAGATCCGCGCCGCGAAAAGCTCGCTCAAAATCGCTTTGTTTACCTGCACACATCCCGTGTTGGTAGACGAACTGATCGCTGCACACAAGCGTGGCGTGTTTGTCATGCTGGTCATCGATCTGCACTCAGGCCTCGGAGCCAGCTCCAAAGCAATCCAAGCATTGAAGAAAGAAGGAATTCACGTCCTGATGAGCCGCGGCGTTCAACTGTTGCATCACAAGTTCATCCTGATCGACGACCAAACGCTGCTCACAGGTTCTGCCAATTGGACGAAGGCTGCCTTCTATAAAAACAGCGATTGTTTCCTCGTGCTCCACAAACTCAACGCAGAGCAAAAGGGTTTCATGAGCCGCATCTGGCGGCGCATCGAAGCAGAAGCAAAACCCGGCGTGTAATACACAAACAACCTCAAAAGTTGGTTTTTGACCAGCGTGAAAGCGCCCTAAAATCGACGACCGCAGGCTCCGCAAATCGCTCTGTATTTATAATAC
>CAYGHT010000037.1:0-11732 GCA_964349755.1 uncultured bacterium | reverse complement strand
CCCAAACGCTCCACCGAGATCGCCGTCACATTCAAAGATGCCCCAGGCGTCCTCTTTCAGCAGCGAGACAAACACAATCCACCCAACGTGCTCGTCTTGAGAATTCAGCCAAACGAGGGCATTGCGCTCCGCATCAACTGCAAAGTGCCAGGCCCTTCAAGCCCCATCCAACCCGTAAAAATGGACTTCCGCTACAGCTCCTATTTCGGCGAAGCCCCTCCCGAAGCCTACGAGCGGCTCATTTGGGAATGCATGCTCGGCGATAGCACCCTATTTGCGCGAAGCGACGAGGTCGCAAGCTCCTGGCAAATCTTGACCCCCATCCTCGAAGAGTGGGCCAAAGAAACGCCAAAAGACTTCCCCAACTACGCCGCAGGAAGCTGGGGACCAGAAAGCGCAGACAAACTGATCGGAGCCGACGGCAGAGCGTGGAGAGTGTTGTGAATCAAGAAATTTACCACAGAGCGCACAGAGCACACAGAGGCGCGAAACGCGCGTGCCTACCCTCCTTCCTCTGCGTTCTCTGTGGTTATAATTTTGGCAGAGCGTGGAGAGTGTTGTGAATCGAAAAGTTTACCACAGAGCGCACAGAGCACACAGAGGCGCGAAACGCGCGTGTTTATCCTCCTTCCTCTGTGTTCTC
Source organism: uncultured bacterium (assembly GCA_964349755.1). GTDB lineage: Bacteria > Chlamydiota > Chlamydiia > Chlamydiales > SM23-39 > CAITMJ01. The sequence goes on along the minus strand of CAYGHT010000037.1, from coordinate 11,089 downwards.
TGTGCTCTCTGTGGTTATAATTTTGGTGATTATAATTTTGGCAGAGCGTGGAGAGTGCTGTGAATCGAGAAGTACGCCCAGCCGACATTGAAGCTGCGCTCTTCGAGATGTGGGAAGCGCTCGCCAAAACGAACAAAATGCGCGCGTGCCTGTTCAACCTCATTGTCTTTCATCGCGTAGGCACACGGACGCCCTACATTCAAAACATCGTCCAAACGCTCGTCGAAAAATTCCCCTGCCGCGTCCTCTTCATTTCAGAAGATGAGCGCTCAAGCCCCGTGAAGACGCACGTCTCTGTGCTCATGCCTCAAGGCGCGGAGAGCAATGCCGGATGCGAGCAAATCGAGATCTCAGCATCGCGTAAAGAGCTCGAAAAAGTGGCCTCACTCACAAGGTCCCATATTTTACCCGACCTACCCATCACTCTTCTCTGGGCAGAGAACCCCGCTGAAGCCCACCTCCTGTTCGAGCCGCTAGCAAAACTCGCAGGACGGATCATCTTCGACTCCGAGTGCGCGAGCAACCTCGCCGCCTTTTCTCGCAGCGTACGGGCGCTCCACGAAAGTCGACGCATCGACATCGCCGATCTCAACTGGGCCCGCATCGCAGGCTGGCGCGATCTACTCGCCTGCCTCTTTGCCACCCAAGAGCGCGTCGAGGATTTAAAGCAATTGGCAACCCTCGATGTAGTCTACAATGCGCGCCCCACCGAATCGTTCTGCCACCTAAACGTCCAGAGCCTGTATCTAGAGGCATGGTTAAAATCCAGATTGAAGGGAAAGAATGCATGGAAAAGCACCCTCCGAGGCGAAGTGTGGGAAAAAATCGGCTCCGGCACCATCTTGAAAGTGCGCCTCACCACCCAAACAAACCGCGTCTTTGAATGCACCCGCATCAAAGAGCGCTACCACTTCGTCAACATCCAAGTCACCTCCCCCGAAAGTTGCGAGCTCCCCTTCGAGTTCATGCTCGGCAAAACCGCCACCGGCCAATCCCTTGTCAAAGAAATCTGCATGAAAGGGACGAGCAATCATTACCTCGCCATGCTCCAAGAGCTCGAGAAACTCGTCTCATGAGCGAAATAAAAACCTGGGATGCGCGCCGAGAGATTGTGGTGATTCAGAGCGGAGCAGATGCAGTCGTGTGGGGCTCGCAGCACTGGATCCACACTGCACAGCGCGCCATCCAACAAAAAGGGCGCTTTGTCGTAGCTCTATCCGGAGGATCCACTCCCAAAGCCATTTACCAGCAGATTGCACGCGTCCATGAAAAAGAGCTCGACTGGACGAAAGTGTGGCTCTTTTGGAGCGATGAGCGAGCAGTAAAGCCCGATCACCCAGAGAGCAATTACAAAATGGCCGAAGACTCCGGGCTCTTGAAGTTGCCGATCCCAAGCGCGCAAGTGTTTCGCATGCACGCTGAAGCCGAGCTTGAGAAAAACGCCTTGGACTACGAGCGGATCATTCGAGAGCGCGTGGGAGGAGGCCTCTTCGATCTGGTGATGCTCGGCGTCGGCGAAGACGGCCATACAGCTTCGCTCTTTCCCCACGAAGAAGTACTCAAGGAAACAAAGCGATTGGTGCGCGCCGTCTATGTCGAATCCAAGAAAAGCTGGCGCATGACCTTGACATTTGCCTGCATCAATGCAAGCGCAAAAGCAGTGGTGTACGCCCTCGGCCCCACCAAAGCGGCGATCGTGCCGCTTGTTTTGGGAAGCGCTGTGGTGTCGTCGTTCCCAGCAAGCGCTGTAGGGACTGCGGAGCGCAAAGCGCTGTGGGTGATGGATGGCGCTGCGGCTCAGCTGTTAAAGTAATTCTTATTATCCACGATAATTAAATTAAGTCATAGTATTGTAAGTAATTTGTAATTGCGAATATAATATTTGCGTAACAACAGTAAATAACGTTAATTACAAGGAGAATATTAGTATGGCAATAGTAACACAAGCAGCGGCGGCAACAGCGCTAGTAGGAGAACCATCTTCTCCAGACTTTACAGCATTAGTAAACGCGTCAACGCCTCCAGCAGGAGAAACTCAAGCAAAAACAAAAAGTTGCGCAAGAGCATTTCTCGACATGATCGGAAGCTTCTTTACAACACTTCGCAATCTCGTGTGCTATCGCAGCACAAATGCGCCTACGACGGTTACAACTGATCTGTCAGAGCCATTATCACCGGATGTGGTATCGGAAGGAGTTAGCAACGATACGGCCACAAGCGGCAGCGCCACCAAGACGCAATCGTTTTGGAGCCGATTCTGTTCATGTTTCTCTCGCACACCAGGAGAATGGGATTGCGCTGGGAAACTTGTGGATTTGTCCAAATTCCAGCAGCAGTAAATCAAACATTGCTGTAATTCAAAAAAGCTCTTTCACAGAGCTTTTTTGAATTACACATAACCACAGGACATTGTTATGGCAACCAATGCCCATTCACTCTCATCTTCAGGCTCAGCTTCCTCCGCTGCAAGCTCCTCGAGTGCACCACCAGCAGCTCCAGGTCGTCTTCAGCGCTTAATCGATGCAATTGCGCACGCAGGCCTCGGGTTTTTCGACACGCTTGTCACACTCCTATCGGAAATTCCATCCTTGCCAGGATGCCTCCTCACTAAAATCACTCAATGCTGCAAGCGCAGCACAGAAGAACCGGTCACTCCAGAACAAGCTGCAATCAACGCCGCCTTAACTTCGCAACCACAAAACATCAACGACCCTTTCGAGCGAAACTTCAGAGCGGCAAACAACATCAATTCCTTCGCTGCTGATAACAATGCCTCAAGGACCCTCCCAAACTGACGACAACCTTCTCGCACCCCCTTCGGAAGGCAACGACCGCTTGACCCATCCAGAAATTCTCGATCCCCCGCCCTCTATAACCCGCCTTCCGCAAACACAACAGACGCACTATCCTCCACTCGAAGACCTCTAACCCCCTCCCATAAAACCCCCATGGCGTGCTATCATCGCTCGCCATGATTACTCTTGGGATTGAATCCACCTGCGATGAGACCGGCGCGGCCATTGTCCAAGATGGCTCGCGCATCCTGTCCAACGTCACGGCCTCCTCGGCCGATCTCCACGCTAAATACGGCGGGGTGTTCCCCGAGCTTGCTGCGCAGCGCCACATCGAGGTCATTGCCCCTGTTGTCCAAGAGGCTCTATCTTCCGCCCATCTCACGGCTTCCTCCATCGATCTCATCGCCGTTGCGATGGGCCCTGGGCTCATTGGCTCTCTTCTGGTGGGCCTTCAGTTCGCCAAGGGGCTCTCGATTGCTTGGGACAAGCCGTTCATCGGCGTGAATCATGTCGAGGCGCATCTCTACGCAGCGATGATGGAAACGCTTCCGCCGCTGCCCGCTCTGGGCCTCGTGGTCTCGGGAGGGCATACGCTCATGCTCCAGATTCATGAATTGGGGCGCTATGAGCGGCTCGGCACGACGGTGGACGACGCGATTGGCGAGGCGTTTGACAAAGTCGCAGCGCTTTTGGGACTGCCGTATCCTGGCGGGCCTGCGGTGGAGGCGTTGGCTTCCCACGGAAACCCGAAGCGCTTTGCCCTTGCTGCTGGGAATGTGAAGCAGCGACCCCTTGACTTTTCGTTTTCGGGGCTGAAGACGGCGGTCCTGTATGCGGCGCGAGGGCAAAATGGAGTGGGAGGCGCTCCCCTCTCCGATCAAGACAAAGCGGATCTGGCAGCCTCGTTTCAAGAGACAGCCATCAAGAGCCTCATCCTGAAATCGACGCTTGCCATTCAACAATTTCCTTGTCGCTCGATTGTGGTGGGAGGGGGCGTCTCAAATAACCGGCGCCTACGCACGTTGTTTGAGGCCGCATTTCCCGATTTGCCGATCTTTTGGCCGCCCTCTGCATTGACGATGGACAATGCGGCGATGATTGCGGGGCTGGGGACACAGCAATTCATCGCGCGCGGCTACAGATCCGATCCGCTCGATCTCGAGGCTAAAGCGCGAATTCCCATTGCATAATTCTGCTTGCACTCACTATACTGACCCCTTTCATTTGGAGACCCATCATGGCTAAGAAAGGCGCGCGCGAAAACATCCGACTCAAGAGCACCGAATCCGACGAGTGCTATTGGACAATTAAAAATAAGCGAAACACCACAGAGCGAATCGAGCTCAAGAAGTTCGACAAATCGCTCCGACGCCATGTGGTTTTCAAAGAAGCGAAGTAAATTGTTCTTCGAGGCCCAGCTTGCGCTGAAGTACCTCATCCCGAAAAAGCGCTCTCTTTCGACAGCGCTCATTTCACTCATCTCCATCGGTGTTGTGTCGTTGGTAGTGTGGCTCATCCTCGTCTTTTTGTCCGTAACGGCGGGCATTGAGCGCAATTGGCTCGCTAAACTCACCTCACTCCAAGGTCCCATTCGGGTAGCTCCGACCGAGGAGTATTACCGCTCGTACTACTACCAGATCGACAGCATCGCCGCCTCCTCGAACTTCACACTCAAAACGATTGGAGAAAAGGCCGCTGGCTCTACAGTGGATCCCTATTCCCCGTTCAGCGACATGGAAATTCCGCCGCACTGGCAACGCCCTGAGCGCGCCTCCGATGGGACGCTGCTCGATCCGGTGAAGCGGGCAGTCGCTGCAATCAACGCCCTTCAACAAAGCCATGCAGGACTCAAATTCCAGGACTTTGAGATCGGAGGCGCTCTGCTCAAACTCACGCTGCAGCGAGAGGGGCGCACAACCACCCTTTCACAGATGAGCTATTTGCTCTCAATTGGAGAGGAGAACCCGCGCCTTTCCGAACTGCTCATCCCAAATGAGCCAAATCTTCCGTTTGCGGCATACGTGGAGTCGGGCAAAATTGTGTTGCCGCAAGGTGGTGCGGATACGCCCATCTTACTTCCGAAAAGCTATCAGATGAGTGGCGTCATTGTCGGAGACAGTGGAACTCTTTCCTATGGCGCGTCCAGCGCCGCCGCACAAGAGCAGCGCATGGGCATCCGGGTCGCTGGCTTTTACGATCCGGGGTTTCTTTCGCTCGGCAATCGGTGCCTTTTAGTGCCGAAGAGCGTCACGCGAGCGCTCTACGCTGTGACCCAAACGAGCTCGCCCGATGGAACGCCGACCAACGGGTTTTTCTTGTGGCCAGCGCCTGGCGAAGACATCGCGACGCTCAAACAGGCGCTCCAAGAGCGTCTTCACTCTGCGGAGGTGAGCAAATACTGGAGCGTCGCCTCCTTTGACGAATATGAAGCCACGCGCGATTTGCTCGAGCAATTCAGAAGCGACAAAGTCCTCTTTACGCTCGTCGGAAGCATCATTTTGCTCGTGGCTTTTTGCAACATCGTTTCGCTTCTGATTTTGCTCGTGCACGACAAAAAGCGCGAGATTGCCATCTTGCAATCGATGGGAGCCTCCTTTTGGAGCATTGGGAGCATCTTTGGCCTCTCAGCGCTCCTCATGGGACTTACGAGCGCCGCCATCGGCCTCGGGCTCGCTCATCTCACGTTGAGCCACATCGACTCTGTCGTCGGATTTTTAAGCGCAATGCAAGGAAGAGCCGCCTTGAATCCCCTCTTCTTTGGCAAAGAGCTTCCCAGCCAAATGAGTGTAGAGGCCCTCACATTTGTCCTCATCGCCACGCCGCTGCTGTCGCTGCTCGCCGCTCTCATCCCCGCATGGAAAGCGAGCCGCATCCACATCGCCACCGCCCTGAGGTCCGAATGACCATCTTGCGCGCAAAAAACATCCGCAAATCATTCCCTGCCCCATACGCCGTGCAGGTATTGAACAATGTCTCGCTCGAAGTGAACAGCGGCGAATCGATCGCCATCACCGGACGCTCCGGCGAGGGCAAAACCACACTTCTACACATCTTGGGAACGCTCGAGCCGTTTGATGAAGGCACTCTGTGGATCGCTGGCGAACCAGTCCAGAAGTCTCAAGCCCCAAAACTGCGACGCCGCCACTTCGGGTTCGTCTTCCAAGCGTTCAACCTCCTCGAAGATTTAAGCGCCATCGACAACGTCCTCATGCCAGCGCGCATTGCGCGCAGCCCCACCTCCCGAGAGAACGGTCTCGCACTCCTCGCACAAGTGGGCCTCGAAGAGCGCGCCGACTTCCCCGTACGACTCTTATCTGGCGGCGAGCGGCAACGGGTCGCCATCGCCCGCGCCCTTTGCAACAACCCCGATGTAATTTTCGCAGACGAGCCCTCCGGCAATTTGGATCAAGCCAACGCCGATGCGATCGGACGCCTGCTCTTCGATCTCGTAGAAAGCAAAGGCAAAGCCCTCGTGCTCGTCACGCACGACCACGCCCTCGCAGCGCGCTGCAAGCGACGGCTCGTTCTCTCGTCTGGGAACTTAAGTACAGTTCCTTTTCCCTCAGATTGAACTTGTAAGCATTCCTTCTGCGAGGTTGAGGGGCAATTAGTCCAAACTCCAGAGGGAAGTGTTGGAGGTTGCTGCCAGGATTTGGGCTCGAGTGTGCCAGGAGTGTGCCACGGAATTTCAATCGCTAGCATCAACTTGATGGCTGCTTCTTAAACGGTTCCCGCCAAAGCGAGGAACAGGTCTGTGCATAATCCGTGCATAATCGAAAGATGCTAATAATCAGAATGATATGAATAATTTTTAGTGGCAATTAGAGAATCTGTGCATAATCGAGCTCAAGCCCAAAAGGGGAGGTAAAAAGCGCTTTTTCCCATGCCGACCTCGTCGCCCTGAGGTTTGACCAGGTTTTCTTGCATTGCATCTCGAATGATCCGGTACGCAAGCGAAAAGCTAGACTTTTTGATGCCTAGGCGCGTCCTCAAAGATTCGTTCGTCATTTTTTTGCCGATGACATGCTGAAGGCAGGCATGTTGGTATGCAGCTCGGGTCCGCTCCTTGGAATCCATTTCTTTCAGCTTTCTTGGTCCGTTAAATACCGTATTAGAGCCAGAGAAGCCAGCAGGGCTGATGCATTTTTCTGAAGGCCGAGGTTGACCATTTTCCTGACGCCACGAAAATGGTCATTCCTGATCGCAACCTGTTAGCATCGATCGTAAGTTTAACTTCATTTTTTATTCGCCGTTTGCTACTCATAGAACCTTTTAAAGGAGAGATTTGGATGCAGATTTTGATTGTGGGAACGGGGTATGTGGGTCTTGTCACGGGGGCGTGTTTTGCTGAAATGGGGCACACCGTGCAGTGTCTCGATATCGACCGCGATAAGATTCTCAAACTCCAGCAGGGTCACATTCCAATTTTTGAGCCGGGGCTCGAAGAGCTCGTCAAACGCAATGTCGCGCAAGAGCGGCTGATGTTCACGACCGATTATCAGCAGGGCGTTGCATTTGCAAAGGTTTGCTTCATCGCCGTTCCGACGCCTGCGCGCGAAGATGGCTCTTGCAATACCAGCTATGTCGTTACGGCTGCCCGCTCGATTGCCGAGGTCATGGAGGACTACAAGATTGTCGTGAACAAATCGACGGTGCCGGTTGGGTCTGCCGCGTTGGTGGCAAAGACCATGCGAGAAGAGCTCGCGCGGCGAAATCGATCGATTCTTTTTGACGTGGTGTCAAATCCTGAATTTCTCAAAGAAGGCGCGGCGGTGCAAGATTGCTTGAAGCCGGATCGGATCATCATCGGCTCTGATTCTTCACAAGCTGCAGATGCGCTCAAGGAAATCTACTCCGCCTTTACGCTCAGCCACGACCGGATCCTCTCCATGGACATTTTATCCGCTGAGATGACGAAATACGCAGCAAATGCCATGCTCGCAACGCGCATTTCGTTCATGAATGAGATGGCTGAAATCTGCAAACGGGTCGGCGCGAACATCAATGAAGTGCGCAAAGGCATTGGCTCCGACAGCCGGATCGGCTACAGCTTTTTATACCCAGGGGTCGGTTATGGAGGCTCTTGCTTCCCCAAAGACATCCGCGCGCTCGCATCGATTGCGAAACAAGTCGGCGCAGATCCGCTCATTTTAGAGGCTGTCGATGCGGTCAACACGCGCCAAAAAAAGCGGCTTGGCGAGCAGATGATGCAGTATTTTTCATCCAAAGGGGGCGTGTCTGGGAAAACCATCGCCGTGTGGGGATTGTCGTTCAAACCCGACACCGACGACATGCGCGAAGCTCCCTCTCTTTCACTCATCGAACAGCTCTTGGCTCAAGGGGCGCGGCTCAGATTGTTCGACCCCATTGCCATTCCCAATGCAAAAAAAATGCTCCAAAGCCATCCGGCAATCACCTGGTGTGGCAGCGAAGCGGAAGCTGCAAGCGGAGCGGATGCCATCGCACTCATGACCGAATGGAAACAATTCCGCCTTGTGGATTTCAAGCCCATCTTAAAGAAGATGACCGGTCGAGCATTTTTCGACGGCCGCAACCAGTACAAACCCGCCGAGATGAAAACCAAAGGATTCGACTACATCAGCATCGGCACGCCAGATGCACTCCGTCCTTGACCTGAAAACATCGAACGCGAAATGATGTGAGGAAATTTTGTGAACCATGCCTGAAGTGATGCTCCCCTCTCCTGAGACTGAAACGCTACACCGGCTGCGCGAATTCATTCGCCCTGCGGCGTGGCGCCGCGCTTGGCTCAAGCGGACATTCGACATCATTTTTAGCGTTTCGTTTCTGCTCGCGTTTTCTCCTCTTTTTGCTCTCCTTGCGCTGTTCATTCGATGCAGCTCGAAGGGGCGCGTGTTCTACCGGAGCGTTCGGCTGGGCTTAAGCGGCAAAGTGATCTGGTGCTGGAAATTTCGGACGATGTACGCCGATGCGGATCTGCGCTTAAAGAGCCTTCTTCAGGCGCATCCTGAGCTTCGGAGCGAATGGGACTTGTATCAGAAACTTCGGCAAGATCCACGGATCACTCCGATTGGCAAACTGCTGCGCAAAATGTCGCTCGACGAATTGCCTCAATTTTGGAATGTGCTGAAGGGCGACTTGAGCGTCGTGGGCCCAAGGCCGCCGACGTTGGTCGGCCCGCCTGAGAGATACTTACACGAAGTCCACCAATTCTACGGGCCGAGCACGTTTAAAATCTTGTCGGTACGCCCCGGCATTACAGGCATTTGGCAAGTCTCGGGACGGAGCAAAATCCCTCTGGAACAGCGCCGCAAACTCGAAGAGACGTATGTCGACACGCACACCGTGTGGGGCGATTTTGTCATCGTGATGAAAACGATTCCCGCCGTCCTTTTTAGCCGCGGGGCGTTTTAGTGAACGTGTTGGTCACCGGTGGCGCTGGCTTCATCGGCTCTCACACCTGCAAACAGCTCGCAAGAGCGGGTTTTGTGCCCATTGTCTACGACAATCTCTCCACCGGCCACCTCCACGCAGTGAAGTGGGGACCCTTTGTTCAAGGCGATCTGGAAGACAAAGCGAAGCTCGCGAGCGTCATCCAGCGCTACCAGCCGCAGGGCGTCTTGCACTTTGCTGCAAATGCCCTCGTCGTCGAGTCGATGCACGAGCCTGAAAAGTATTATCGCAACAACGTCGCCGGCACGCTTGCGCTGCTAGAAGTTCTCCGACAGAGCGGGGTGAACCGGCTCGTCTTCTCAAGTAGCTGCGCGACCTATGGCAATCCACAAGCCGGGGCAATGACCGAAGAGCACCCGCAAAACCCCATCAACCCGTATGGGCGCACCAAACTCATGGTCGAGCAGATGATGGGCGATTTTTTCATGGCCTACGGCCTTCAAACGGCCGTTTTGCGCTACTTCAATGCCGCGGGGGCCGATCTCGACGGTGAGCTCGGCGAAGAGCACGAGCCAGAAACGCACCTACTCCCTTCGATCATTCAAGCAGCGCTCGGCGTAAAACCAGAGATCGTCGTGTACGGAACGAACTTTGCCACCAAAGACGGCAGCGCCGTGCGCGACTACATTCACGTGCAGGACTTAGCCGAAGCGCATGTGCTCGCGCTTCAGCATTTGCTCAAATCAAAAGACAGCATCACGCTCAATTTAGGCACTGGGAGGGGGTATTCTGTGCTCGAACTCATCGCCTACGTTCAGAAATGCTCCGCTAAAACCGTCCCCGTCCGCTTTGAAAAGAGCCGTCCCGGTGAGCCTGGCGTATTGACCGCCAATGCGAGTAAAGCCGCAGCCGTGCTCGGCTGGACGGCGCGCCATTCGTCCCTGGAGACGATTGTAGGCTCTGCTTGGAAGTGGCATCAACAACTTACACCAAATCTACGTAAAGCGTATCTGCTCGCTAAAAAAGACAAGGGGCAAATGGAAGCAAAAAAAGAGTGGGAAGGAACCGTAGCAGATGGCTCAGAAAAGTCGTAAGCGATTTACCAGGTCCACGGTGTGATTCCATTTTGCTTCTGTGTCAATGCTCTCGTCTTGTGGCTCCAGGCGACCCTGTATCCCGAGCTGCCGATCTTGGCCGCGGCTCCCCTGCTCGCTCTGGTGTGTTTGGACATCCCTCAATTGACACGCGCGCTTCTTTGGAGCGCGAGCGCAGGCTTTATGCTCGATCTGTTTTCGAGCGATCCACTGGGATTGCACGCGCTCACCTATGCGCTCGCCGCATTTGCTTGCATTCAGCTGCGTCGCCCCTTTTCCAGCGAAGCGCCGATCCAATTCGCTCTGTACACTGCCTTAATGTCCGCAGTTGTAAGCTCGATTCAGCTCATCTTGCTTTTTCTCTTTGACAGACGAGGAAGCTTTCCAGGAAGATGGTGGCTAACAGAGGGGCTCTGCTTGCCTCTCTTCGATGGGGTCTACGCACTCCTTTGGTTTGCGGGCCCCTTGGCACTTTATCGCACGCTACATAAACTGTGGACTCTCCATTGGCTCAAGAAAAAGAACGCAGACACTCCCTAATTGATGGCAAGGCCATCGCAAGCGCAATCACACAGGAAATTGGACGCGTCGTCGGAACCTTGAGCGGTAGAGCGCCCGGGCTCGCGTTCGTCCTCATCGGAGAGAACCCAGCTTCGAAAGTATATGTGAATGCAAAGCGCAAGGCGTGCGGGATTGCAGGGATCCATTCGGTACTCCTCGAATTGCCAAGCGATGCGCAAGAGAGCCATGTGCTCGCCTCCCTGTCCAATCTCAACGCCGACAACACCATCGGTGGCATTTTGGTTCAACTCCCCCTCCCCCCCC
>CAYGHT010000036.1:0-11769 GCA_964349755.1 uncultured bacterium | reverse complement strand
GCTTGGACGAATGCGCTCGCTTGGGCGAGGGCTTCGAAGGTGCCGGTGTCGAGCCAGGCGTGGCCGCGGCCGAGGAGGCGGACGGTGAGGCGAGCTTCGCTTAAATAGGCGCGGTTGACGTCGGTGATTTCGATTTCTCCTCGCTTTGAGGGTTTGAGGCGCTTTGCTTTTTCAACGCAATCGGGGCCGTAGAAATAGAGGCCGGGGACTGCGTATGTAGACTTTGGGATTTGGGGCTTTTCTTCAATGCTCAAGGGACGCATCTGCCCGTCAAACTGGATGACGCCGTAGCGTTGGGGGTCTTTGACGGGGTAGCCGAAAATTAGACCGCCTTCTTTGAGCGTTGCGGCTTGAGCAAAGATTGCTGCTAGATCGGGGCCGTTGAAAAGGTTGTCGCCGAGAATTAGGGCGACGGGATCGCCTGCGATGAATGGCTCACCGATGAGTAGCGCTTGGGCGAGGCCTTGGGGTTTTGGCTGGATGGCGTACTCCAGGCGAAGTCCAAGGTCGGCGCCGTTGCCAAAGATTTTTTGAAATCGGGGCGTATCTTCGGGGGTGGAAATGATCAAAATTTCCCGAATGCCAGCTTGCATCAAGACGGACATGGGGTAGTAGATCATGGGCTTGTCGAAGACGGGCAACAGCTGCTTACAGACGGCCAAGGTGGCAGGATAGAGCCTTGTGCCATGCCCTCCGGCAAGGACGATGCCTTTCATCGCTTGAAGGTGCAGCCGCTATCGAGCAGCTGGTCCACGTAGCCGATGGTGTAATCGTTACTGAGGAACTTCTTGTCCTCGAGCATGTATTCATGGAAGGCGATGGTGGTGTGGACGCCTGTGACGTGGAACTCTTTGAGGGCGCGCTTGGCATGCCGAATGGCTTCTTCGCGAGTGGCTCCTTTGACGATGAGTTTTGCGATCATGGAGTCGTAGTTGGGTGGGATTCTGTAGCCGCCGTAGCAGGCGCTATCGATGCGCACGTGGGGACCTCCTGGCGGAATGTAGTGTTCGAGAAGGCCGGGCGAGGGGGCAAAACTGTGGGCTGGATTTTCGGCGTTGATCCGGAATTCAAAGACGTGGCCTTTGAGCGCGATGTCTTTTTGGCGAAGGGTGAGTTTTTCGCCTTGCGCGATCCGGATTTGTTGCTGAACGAGATCGATGCCGGTGAGCTCTTCTGTGACGGTGTGTTCGACTTGGATGCGGGTGTTGACTTCCATGAAGTAGAAGTTGCCTTTTTCATCGAGCAAGAATTCGACGGTTCCGACGGAATGGTATTTGGCGGCGCGGACGATGGAGACGGCGCACTCGCCCATTTTTTTGCGAAGCGATTCGCTCACCTTAGGACTCGGGGCTTCTTCGATGAGCTTTTGGCGGCGGCGTTGAATGGTGCAGTCGCGCTCGCCGAGATAGAGGTAATTGCCGTGCTTGTCTCCCATGATTTGCACTTCGACGTGCCGTGGGTTTACGATCATTTTTTCGAGATAGACATCCGGGTTGTTGAACGAAGCTGCGGCTTCCGTCCGTGCGGCCAAAAACTTCTTTTCAAAATCGGCATCGGAAAGAGCGATCCGAATGCCTTTGCCACCGCCGCCTGCGACCGCTTTGATGAAAATGGGATAGCCAAATTTACGCGCTTCTTTCAGCCCTTCTTCGACGTCTTTTACAACGCCCTCAGAGCCTGGGATGACGGGGCAACGAACTTTCTTTGCAGTGGCTTTTGCTTCCGCTTTGTCGCCCAAAAGAGCGATCGATTTCGAAGAGGGGCCGATGAACTGCAATCCGCAACTTTCGCAAATGGAGGCAAAGTTTGCATTCTCGCTTAAAAATCCATAGCCTGGATGGATGGCGTCCGCGTGGGTAATTTCGCAGGCGGCGATGAGATTGGAGACTTTGAGATAGGACTTTTGCGAGGGGGCCTCGCCGATGCAGATCGCTTCTCCTGCCTGATGGACGTGCATCGCTTCGCTATCGGCCTCGGAATAAACGGCCACTGTTTGCAATCCCAAATCATGGCATGCGCGGATGACACGCACTGCAATTTCTCCGCGATTGGCAATCAGCACTTTTTGCATTAGCGAATCCTGAGGATTTTTGCGCCAAACTCCATGGGCTGGCCGTTCTCTGCGAGGATCTCAGCGACAATGCCTGCCTTGCCCGCTTTCACTTCATTCATCACCTTCATCGCTTCGACAATGCAAACGACCGTGTTTTCATGGACTTTGTCGCCTATTTTCACAAAGTGGGGTTGCTCTGGGCTCGGCGATGCGTAATAGGTGCCGACCATCGGCGATGTGACCCATTGGCCGCCAGCATCTGTTCCAAGAGCTCGCGGTGCAGGAGGAGGAGCGGGCAATTCGAGCGTCTGTTCGAGAGGAATCTCTCGAAAGCCTCCTTTCTCGAGATGTAACTCGAAGTCCCCTTTTTTTAAGGTGAACTTGGTGAGTTTGCTTTTTTCTAAATGAGCGATGAGTTGTTTGATTTGCTCTAAGTCCACGTGCATCACACTCGTTGAATGTATTCGTTTGTTTGCGTATCTACTTTGATCACATCGCCGCTTTCGATGAAGAGGGGCACAGGGATTTTAGCGCCTGTCTCAAGCACTGCATTCTTTGTGCCGCTGACGCCCTGCGGATTTCCTTCAATTTTGACGACCATGATCTCGAGGAATTGGGGTAGCTCCACTGCAAAAATCGTCTCGCCGTAGAACATCGCCTTGACCTGGATCCCTTCTTTGAGGAAATGGATCTTGTCGCCGAGGGTTTGTAGCGGGATGAGGACTTGAGTCAAGTTCCCAATGTCCAAGAAGAGATATTCTTTGCCTTCGGGGTAGAGGAATTCCAGCGAGCGCTCGATCAAGGACACTTCCTGGATCGGCTGGTCGAGCTTAAAGTTTTTCTCAATCGTCTCATCGGTCAGAAGATTGCGCAGCTTCGTTTTGACGAATGGATTGGCTTTGGCTAAAGTCACTTTTACACTCGACTCGACGCGGAAAATTTTTCCGTCGATGTTGAGGGTCATTCCAGGGGAAATCTGATTGGCTGTCGTCATCGAACTATATTCCTCAATTCGGCAAGCGTTGAAATCGAATGCTCGATCCACGGCTCGCTTGGCATTTGTTTTCCTCGACCCCAGCGCATATGAACGGTATGAAACCCGAGCGCGTGGGCAGGGGCTAAATCCATGGAAATCCGGTCTCCACAAACCCAAACTTCCTCTGGAAGAACCTGCAATTCTTCCGCAAAGGCTTGATAATAGGGTTTTTTAACCGAGTCTTCAGGGATTGCTATTTTACTAAAGATAGAGGCTTCAATGCTAGCTTTTTCCAACTTTTCTCGTTGAAATGGAGGGTGTCCTCCAGTCACAAGAGCCACAGGACACAGGGCCGCAAAATGTCGAAGTACATCGGGGGCCTGGGGCGTACAGGCGATGCGAAACGCTTGCGGGAGCGGAGCGCTTAATTCTTCGATTGCGCGCGCCAAAAGCCCTTGCGAGATGCCCCTCTCCCGGGCAAACTCGGCCAGGGCGTCGGGGGTTTTGCTCGCCCGTTCATTGATGCGCCGCAGCGCTGCTAAATCGGTGGGCGTTGGGTCTTTTCCCAATAGAATGCGAAGCGCTTCTTCTAACTTGAAGGGCGTTACACAGCCAGAGGTGTCGATGAGCGTATCGTCCAAATCAAAGATGATCAACAATCTTCATCAGCTCCTGCGCAAGCTTTTTCGAGTCGTGTCGAATGAGATTGCGCTTAATCAGGTCTTTCTTCGGCTCGTGCGCGATGCTGCCTAAGAGCTCTGCGCACATCACGCGCGAATCGGAAATGTCGTTTTCGACCAAGTCCCCTTCATTGGCGTAAAATTCAATGAGTTCGTTGGGTGGTTTTTGAACGTTGAGCAAAATGTGATCGAAGACATCGCGCCCTAAAAACCGGACGAGCTCAGCCAAGTAGTGGCTGGTCTTAAAACCGGTTGTCTGGCCTTTGCGGTTCATCAAATTCACGACAAATACTTTCCGCGCATCGCTCTGGCAAATCGCCTCGCACATCCCCTCGACAAGTAGGTTGGGGATGAGCGAGGTGTGCAGCCCTCCGGGACCAATGACTAGCAGATCGGCGTTGAGAATTTCATCGATCACTCGCTGATTGACTTTCGGATACGGCTCGAGATAAATCGTCTTGTAACCTTGGTCGATCTCCTGCGAAAGGTAGACCTCCCGCTCCCCTTCGAGCACCTTTCGATTGTTCAAGACCATCTTGAGGCGCACCTGGTTGGTGGTTACGGGGATGACCTTGCCTTTGATGTTGAGAATTTTGCTCGCCTCTTCCACTGCTTTTTCAAAGCTGCCGGTGACCTTTTCGAGTGCGGATAAGAGCAGATTTCCAAAGCTGTGCCCCCCGAGCCCGCCATTTTCAAAGCGGTAATTCATGAGACTGCGCATGAGACGACTGGAGTTGGAAAGGGCCACCAAACACTGCCTTACATCGCCAGGAGGAAGGACGCCGAGCTCATCGCGAAGAATGCCTGTGCTCCCTCCATCATCGGCCATCGAAACGATGGCGCTGAGATCGAGCGGATACCGCTTGAGACCGCGGAGCACCACAAAATTGCCGGTCCCACCTCCGATCACAACGACTTTTTTCTCGTGGCCTTCAGTTTGCATGTCAGTGCCCCTGTCTTAAGCGAGAAATTCCTTGGGCCATGTCCGTGGTTTGACGAAAGAGAAAATCGCCACTCACAAGAATGTTCGCTCCGACTTTCAAACAATCGGCAGCGGTTGACGGATGGATGCCCCCATCGACCTGAATGTCAAAGGGCGGCAAGGCATCATGGGCCATCCCTGGCTGCGCGATGACTCCACCTTGCCGAATCCCATGGCGCTCGCAATGTTCGCGCGCTAACCGAACTTTCTCCAGCATCTCTGGCATGAACGCTTGGCCTCCAAATCCAGGACTCACCGTCATGATGAGAAGCAGATCGCTTTTAAGCAAATACTTGGGAATCATCGCAAACGATGTCTCGGGCCGGAATGCAAGGCCCGCTTTGACCCCACAGCGCCGAATGAATTCAATCGTATCTTCCACATCTTCGGTCGCCTCAAAATGGAAGGTGATCCGGTCGGCCCCCGCTGCTACAAACGCCTCTACAAAATCGTATGGATTGTAGATCATCAAATGAACGTCGAGAAAGAGCGGCGTCGCCTTGTTGATGGCAGCCACTGCGCGAGGCCCCAACGTGAGGTTCGGAACAAAATGGCCGTCCATGATGTCGATGTGGATGGCGTCGGCGCCCGCTTGGGTGATGTGGTGAGCCACTTCAGCCAGATGGCCAAAATCACCGGAGAGAATGGAGGGAAAGATTTGAGGCGGGCGGGTGTGCATTCTAGGCACCATGCTACTTTAGCGAAGAGATTTTGGAAAATGCAAAAGAACCGCTTCTTTAAAACACCTCCATGAGGTATCCTTTTTCCCCTATGGAATACACCATCCCTTCTCCACTGAAAGCCCTTGCGGCTCTCCGCCACCTCTACCCAGAGAGCTCGCGCAGGACCCTGCAGAATTGGCTCAAAGCAGGCCGTTTCTCCATAGACGGAGCTCCCCTCAAGCGAGAAGACATGGATTTAGCCCCTGGCCAAATCCTCAGCTCAAAAACGACGTTCCACCCCCAGCCCATCCCCGGCTTAAAAATTTTATACGAAGACCGGTACCTCATCGCGATCGATAAGCCCGAAGGGCTCCTGAGTGTGCCCCTGGATGAAGGAGCTGCTCTAAAGCGCCATGCGCTCGGCACCTTACGCGATCATTACGATACAGACCAGATCTTTGCAGTCCATCGGCTCGATCGCGATACGTCGGGATGTCTCCTCTTTGCCCGTGGCAAAAAAACCGAAGAGCGTCTTAAAAACCTGTTTGAAGCTCACGATCTCGTCCGCGAATATTTCGCCATCGTCGAAGGGCGTATGGCCGCCTCCAAAGGAACGTGGAACAGCCACCTGCTCGAGCTAGAAAACTTGAAGGTCGTAGAATCCCCGGAGGGGCGCGAAGCGATCACCCATTTCGAGGTGATCCGCCGTTCTCCTAAGTACACGTACCTTCGACTAAAGCTCGAGACGGGCCGCAAGCACCAGATCCGCGTCCATTGCAGCGCAGCTGGCCATCCCGTCCTCGGCGACGAGCGATACGGCGCGCAAGAGGACCCGATCCACCGAATGTGTTTGCATGCCATGGTATTGGAGCTGGCGCACCCCTTCACCGGCAAAGCGCTTAAAATCCATGCACCCATCCCCTTTGCGTTCAAGAAGCTAGGGCTCGATTTGGGGTCCCTAAAGTAGCAGCTTATATATAATTAAGGTATTATTTGATTAAATATTAAAGATAATGTTAAACTATTTGCAACTAATTAGGGATAATTATGACTGCAACAATGGGTTTAACACCAACTTCCACAAATACGCGAGGTTTCACCACCACTACCACGACAGTGGCGCCTCAACCCCGAGCGTTTGCGACCCTTACGCGAGGCATCCAGACAACTTCGGTCTCCTCAAAACTTGCGAGCGCAACTCCACTGAAAGGGTCAGAGATTCGGCTGATCTGTGCGTATCTCGACAACTTCCAAACATTGCTGCTCCTCCTCGATCGACTTCCCAATAAAAAAGTGATTTTGTCTGCATTGATGAACGCCATCAATCGCAAGGATTGGCTAGGAGGCCCGTTTCAACTCAAGAACATTGATCAATACCTGCTCCAAGCAGTGCGAGAAGGACTTCTCGACGAAATTCAATTCGCCTCACTGTCTTTAATTCAGATGGCGAAAAAGCAGTGGGCTCGCAATCCGATCATTCTCCCTGCAGAAAGCGAACAAGCGCAGGTGGTGCTGAAGTCGAGCTTTAAGGCTTTGCCCAATCAACTCAATTCACGATGTGCGGGCCGATCGCTTCTCTGTTCGAGTCAACTCGAGGAGTTCAATGAGCGACTCAAAAAGCTTCCCTCCACAGAACAATCGATTGCGCTTCTCCCTTTAAACAAGCTGCACTCTGAGCACATCTTGGCAGGGATCAACCTTCTAGGCCTCAATCTATTTGGGCGCGTCCCCTTTGCTCAGACAACTAAAACAACATGGCTGTGGAGAGAAATCTCACTCGAATCTCCCGAATCTCAAATGATCGCGCCGCTCGGCATGGTCCAAACATTTTTGAATGTAAAATTCGGCATCGACGCCGTCAAACTCACCCCTGTGATCGGTCCTGTTGGGATCGACGAGCTTCGCCAAAACAGTCTGAACGGAACACGGGTGGTGAGCGTAGACAACTCATTGCTGCTTGAATTAACCGGCTTAAGGCTTCCTCGTAAAGCGGACGGTTTGGACGCACCAGGAGTGTATTTTTCGTATCACGACAGCGCATATCACGGCTACCTTTCCTCAGCAGTGCCAAGCGATTTCCGTCTGCGGTTCGCTGCGATTTCCGACTTCATTCAAACGCACCGCAAAGCCATGACATCCGGACAAACAAAGCCCGAAGCAATGGATAAAATATTTCGTCAATTGAGTTTTAAACTCATTGATATGGAGCATCCTGCATTTCGACCAGAAATCTCTGGAGTCTCTAATCTACAAAGCCATTACCGCTCTTTTCTCAATGCATTTTGGGCAACCGTGATGCAAGACTTGAACGGAACTACAGTGAATGATCCTACAACCCTGACTCCCATAGCAGAGGCCTGTTGGAACCAATTGATACAAAAGCTCGTTGAACACAACATAATCGACGAAGCCGATGAGGACGCCATTAAATACGTACTTTCAATGATGAGCGCGCACGGCACCCTCTAGAGCCTGACCACGAACTTTTGCAATCAGGAAACTAAAGCGGCAGCAACTTTGGCGGCACAGCTCCGCTCCAGTCCTTGGCAAACCGTTCGATGCACTCCGTTGTAGACGGGTGCTCCTGAACAAATTCTTGAAACACTCGATCCTTCAAGGTCACGGCGTGCGCGCCAACTTCCGCGCACTCTCTGAGCTGCTCTGCACTCTGAAGCGACGCTGCGAGCAGCTTAGACGGGAAATTGTAGTGGCGCAAGAGCCGAAGCATCGACTTGAACACGTCGAGACCGTCGACATCGTTTTCACAGATCTTTGAAAAGTAAGGTGCGAGATACGTCGCGCCCGCTCGCGCTGCGAGCAGGATTTGGTTTGAATCAAAGATGGCGGTGGCCATCGTCGCGATGCCCTCTTGTCCGAGCGCATGAATCGCCTTCAACCCTTCAGCGCTCACCGGAATTTTGACCATGATGCGAGGAGATAAAGCGTGGAGCGCTCTTGCTTGCACAAGCATCGTTTCGCTTTTCGTCGTGGTGACTTGGACGGTCACGGGGCCCGGCTGCAGAGTCAGCAGATTTTCAAGCAGCTCTTCGAGACAAAGGCCTGACGCCCCAGCAATGGATGGGTTCGTCGTGATGCCATGGAGAATGCCCATTTGAGCGGCGTCCTTAATGACAGCGGCATTCACTGTGTCGAGCCATATTTCCATATTATGCGTAACTCCGCTATGATGCGCACTATCATGGACTTCACCGAATTCGTCAATCACTTCATCTCCCTGCTCGTCATTTCCAATCCCCTCTCAGCGCTTCCTGCAGTGCTGCGCATCACGCGCCATCTTTCGATTCAAGAGAAACGGCAAACTGGGATCACCACAGCGGTCGCGGTCGGCACGATTTTGCTTGTCGTTACGTGGATTGGAGCGCCTCTTCTCAAGGTGCTGGGAATCCAAATCCCCTCGTTTCAGATTGCAGGCGGACTCGTCTTGCTGTTAATGGCCTTTTCAATGCTGCAGGCCGAGGAAAGCCCGATTAAAGGCACTGTGGAAGAGCAAAAAGAGCGGCATACGACATCGGGAGCCATCGTGCCGCTTGCAATTCCGATCATCGCAGGCCCTGGAGCCATCAGCTCCGTCATCGTGAGCGTGAATGAGTTCCACGGCCTATTTAACCAAATCATTTTGTCCATGTCCGCGATCTTGGTGGCTCTCGCCATGGGAGTTCTTCTTTATTTCGCAAGCAATCTAGAAAAATTCTTCGGCCAGTCCGGCATCAACATCATCAACCGCATCGGCGGCCTTGTGCTCGCCTCAATTGCGATCCAGAGCATGTCCTTCGGCCTTTTGGCCATGTTCCCAGGCCTTGCGCATTAACATTGACTCTCAAGAGTCAGCTCGCAAAATTATTTTGCAAAGAATACTATTCTTGCTACGATCAAGCTATCGTCCCTCATGAGTACCCCTAAAGGATCGCATGAGAAAGCCACGGGCCATAAACCCGTGGCACGTTCATTTAAATACCCATCCAACTTACAACGTCAAATACACGGTCCAATTTGCTAAAGAATACTCCGATTTGGCAATTGGCCAACAGGCTGTTGGCCAAATTCCGTGGGGCCACAATCTTCTTCTCTTAATGCATCAACCCTGCCAGGCCTTGCGCATTAAATCGCTTTTTTTTAGGGTGCGCGAATAGGGGTCGGTCAATTGACTGATCGCTAGAGCCGAAGACTTAAGGAGAAATTGATGAAGCGCTTTTTGTGTATTTGTTTAGGATTAACAGCTCTCGCTCACGCCAAAACACCACCTCCTCCGCCGCCCTGCCCTCCTGCTTGGGACGCGGATCTATTTCGCAAAAACGTGCAAGTCGTCTCCGGTCATCTCGAATTTCTCTACTGGAAACCAGAGGAAAGCGCTCTTGATTACGCATTGAAGATGTCAATCCCTGCAGGGAGCATCGACCCATCGTTTGCACAAGGCACGTACAAAAGCGGCTCGTTCAACATGACGCCCGGAGTGCGCCTCTCCATCAGCTATTTCCGAGCGCCCAAGGAATGGGAAGTTTGGGGTAGCTATACACGACTCACGTCAACTGGCCACAACTCTACGAGTAAGCCCACTCCTGCCACCGTATTTCTCACAGGCACCTGGCCCCAAATCATGAGCTCTCCACTCACGCAAGCAACTAGCTCTTTGCATTTAAACTACAACGTCGCAGATCTTCTTGCCGACCGGTATTTCAACCCCAACGCCCACTTCCGTCTGCGCCTCCTCGGAGGCCTTACCTCCGCCTGGATGGATCAATATTGGGCAGTCCAATACTTCGACGCCCCCGGAGACACCACGCGCATTGTGAACACTTGGGGCTATGCAGGCGGCGGCTTTCGCTTCGGTGCCATGATCGACTGGTTCTGGACTCACGACATCTACTTCACCGCCCGCGGAACCTTCGCAGCGCTCATGGGCTGCTACAAAAACCAAAGCAAGCAGACCACAAATCTCCAAAGCACTCCCGTGCGCAACGCAATCTACCGAGATACTCGCGGTGCATTGAGCATGCAAGCCATGCTAGGGCCATCTTGGCAAAAGAACTATTCGTGTATGCGCGTCGAAGTGTTCGCAGGCTACGAGATCACCACCTGGTCCAACCTCCAAGAGATCTACCACTCCACTGCAGGGACCGCGTCAGCGGCGAAAGAGACGTGGACCAACACGGGGCTGCTCTCCATGCAGGGGCTTACCGCCCGCGTGACAATGGACTTTTAGCGGGCGGGGTTGGGCGACGTGGAGGTTGCGCTGCGGTGGTAGGGTTTATCAGCGCTTGAAGCTTTTGGCTAGCGGCATCTGCAAGGCCCTCCGCAAGTGTCCCTTGTAAAAGAAGCTGTCCTTGGAGTTCTTCAGGCAGCACTCTTTCTTGGATTTGCCTGTGGCTTCGTTTACGCAAGTCATTTGCCGCGTTCATAATATTGTTTAAAACAGTAAAGCGACCTTCTATTTGAAGCTGTCCTCTTTGGATTAGATCCAATTGCTTATTATAGAAATGGATCGATACTCTACTGCCCAAGATAAATATCTTCGCAAGCAATTCATCTTGAGAATTTGGCTTTAATTCTTGAACGCGTTTGCTAAGCTCGCCTAACTTGCGACGAAAACCCTCTACTTCTGGCTTATCAAGGCGGGCGAGCACCTCACGACTTGCTTTTACTTGCGTCTCGACAGCGGCCGCGAGCTGTTGTTCTGGAGAAGGTGAAGTCTGAGCTCGAGGCTTAGTGAGCACGAGAGCCGCCTGACCTCTTGGTGGCGTAGGAACAGCAACAAAAGTCGATGCAGGCGTTGGCCGAGTCACTCCCATTCCCGATGGTGTTGGCCGCTTCACTCGTCGTGTTGGATTAACTGCTGGGGCAGGCGTTGTTGAAGTTCGTGGCTCTACAGACCAAGCTCGAGCCAGAGGCTTCGGTTCTGGGGCACGCTCAAATTTCCCATTCGAGGCAATACATATTTCAGTCCCGATTGCCGATCCGCTCTCTCTGGGAGGTACAGGAACCATCTCTACAGTGCGTGGAGGATGCGTCTGCAGAGTACGAGTTCCCCGACTTGTTGGTGGCACCGTTTCTGACGCTCGCCACACATCAGCGTCAGTGATCAGTGGCACAGCCGAACCCGCCCCCTTCTGCATCGCTGCTCCTACAACCGTCACAAACAACGGAATGAGCGTAAAACCTGGATTCATCACTCCCAACGCAGAAGCCAAGGCAATGCTGCCGGTTCCACAGGCCCCAAGGGCTGTGAGGGCGATTGAAATACTCTTCGCGTTACTGGAGATCATTGTCATTGTGTCTGACAACGCACTGGAGATTACTGTGGAAATTGCTGCTGGCGCGCTCATGATTTAACCTTTATATTTTAGTCCCGACTTTGACACTTAGCCCCTAAAAATTTCGCAAGCCTTTCAATTCCAGCA
>CAYGHT010000035.1:0-11979 GCA_964349755.1 uncultured bacterium | reverse complement strand
ATATTATATTAATTAGCTTTACTAAACTGTTGAATTCAAGTATCCTATGAATTCAATTTTCAGATTAGATCGGTCCAGCTATAGACTAAGGAGATGATGCTCGCTACGATCCGCGCCCTCGCCGCACCCATTCTCAGCCTCATTCTCTTGATCATGAGCAATGGCCTTTTCAACACGTTCGTGTCGGTGCGCCTAGAAATAGAAGGGTCTTCTCCTGAAACCATAGGCCTCATCACCTCAGCGCTTTACGCTGGAATTCTCGCGGGATCCCTTTGTCTGGACCGGTGGGTTGCTAAAGTGGGTCATCGGGCGTCCTTTCTGCATGCAGCGGCTCTTTCAACGGTTCTAGTGCTCGCGCAAGGGCTCTGGATCAACCCGTTCTACTGGGCAGCGCTCCGCTTTTTAGGAGGCTTTTGCATGGCCGGCGTATTCATCGGCATCGAAAGCTGGTTTTTACTCCAGAGCTCGCCACAAACGCGCAGTTCCATTCTCTCGCTCTACGTAGGCATCTTCTACGCCGCTTTATCGCTCGGCCAGCTGTTGATCCACTGTTCCGATATCGCTGGGCACTGGCCTTTTTT
The DNA here is from genome assembly GCA_964349755.1 of uncultured bacterium. Lineage (GTDB taxonomy): Bacteria > Chlamydiota > Chlamydiia > Chlamydiales > SM23-39 > CAITMJ01. The sequence goes on along the minus strand of CAYGHT010000035.1, from coordinate 11,398 downwards.
GATCGCAGCTGGGCTCTCTTTGATGTCGATGGGCCCTTTGCTCGTAGTCAATACGCCGAGTCCAAAAATTGAGCAAGCAACAAAACTTTCGCTTTCCGCGCTTGTGCGCCTCTCCCCGCTTGGGTTTACTGGTGGGGTCATCTCCGGGGTGGTGCTCGCTTGCGTGTATGGACTCGTGCCAGTCTACGCCAAAGAGAGCGGCCTTAGCGCCGGCTCGATCGGAAATCTAATGGCTACGATCATCTTCGGAGGCTTAAGTCTTCAGTGGCCCTTGGGACGCTTAGCAGATAAAAAAGATCGAAGTCGCGTTCTCAGACTCGTCAGCGGCTGTTCGCTCGTACTCGCAATTCTCATGGGCGTTACAAATCCCCAGTCGCTCTGGTTCTTCTTCCTTGCGTGGGGGTTTGGCGGATTTGCTTTTACTCTGTATCCGCTCAGCATGGCGTATGCTTGTGAATCTGTAGAAGAAAAACAGATCATTCCCGCCACTGCGAGTTTTGTTCTCGCCTATGGAATTGGAGCCATCGGAGGACCGCTGCTCGCGCCAATTGCGATGGAGCGTTGGAATGGGTCTGCTCTCTTTTATTTCTTGGGTGTTGTATTTTTTGTACTGAGCTTAGCCGGAATGCGATGGCGCAAAGTTTCCACCGCGCTAGAAAAAGATCTTGAACCTTAAATCCACTTTGCCTTATTCAAGTTGGTCGCTTTCTTAAATCTTTAAAGTGAGGTTCCAGATGAAAAAAACTGCCGAATCAAAAATTTTCGCCAATTGCAGAAGTGGTAAATGCGCAGAAGAATCTGCTTCTTGCGATCTGTCCAAAGGCAAACAAAACCCACAGTCGATTCAGAAACGGGCTCGACTCGCACGCTAGTCAGAATTAGCCTGCAAAAGCCTAAGACTTTTGCGAGCTAGCTCAGAATTTTGGCGGCTCTTGCTTGAAGGATGAAGGTGGGACGAGCGATGAAGTAGCGAGTTTTGCTTTCATTTCCAGGAAGTTGGTCACAAAGCTTCCAACGGAAACCACTAGGCTTCCGAAGAAGTATCCTTCAAGCGAGATCTGAATTCCAATTGGAAGAATTTTGAGCAGGGCATACGAGATGAAATTCACGGCGAGTGCAAGGGCTGCGATGTGCAGCGTGCATTGGGTCCGTCCAGTGAGTTTTAGAAGTGGATAGATGAGTGAGTTCAGAAATCCAAGTGCGAGCGCAAAGGGAAAGTCGCCTCCGAGATGGGGCAACTTGGTCTGATTGACTACGTTGATCCCTGGAATCAGATAGTTGACAAAGAACACGATCAGAAAATTGAACAACAGACATTTCGCATATTTCATAGGACGACCTTTGGGCTTTTTTTTCATCGTATGAGAAAATATTTAATTTGGCAACTAGCTCTTCTCTCTTTCGTGTTAACAGCCTGCACTTCGCCATCCCCACCACCGGCTGCAACGCTGCGGATCGCCTTCTCCCAATTTCCCACGACGCTCAACCCCCGAAAAAGCGGCGACTTCATCTCCTCGACGCTCATCTGTCTGATCTATGAAGGGCTCACCCGCTGTTTGCCTGACGGCTCTGTAGAACCAGCGCTCGCTGCGCGAATCGACGTCTCTGCCGATCAAACGGTCTACACCTTCCACTTGAAAGAGGCTGTTTGGAGCGACGGCCAGCCGGTCTCTGCATGGGATTTTGAGCGCTCTTGGAAACAGGCGCTCGATCCTGAATCCCCCTCTCTTTGCGCGTATCTGTTTTACCCAATCTTGGGAGCTGAGGCGATTGCCCATGGTACATTGGCCCCCGAAAAACTCGGGGTGATCGCTTTGGATGCAAAAACATTGGAAGTTCGACTCGAAAGGCCAACGCCCCATTTTCTGGCTCTCACGGCATTTCCTTCTTTTTTGCCGACCTCTGCTCGCTCAGAGAAGATCGTCAACGGACCATTTTTCATCGATCAATTTGCGCCGCAAGCAAAAATTGGGCTTCGGAAAAATCCTCTATTTTGGAATGCCAAGAAGATTGCACTCACTGGCATCGACATCCACATCATCCCTGAGGAAACCACCGCCTTAAAAATGTTTGAGCAGGGTGAGCTCGATTGGTTGGGCGGCGCCCTCTCTCCCATCCCATCCGACGCCCTTGAGGAGCTCTGTTCCACAAGTCAGCTCACTTTCTATCCAATCGCCGCGTCGACCTTCTGCACGTTCAATACGAATGAATATCCATTTCACAATGAACACATTCGGAAGGCATTTGATCTAGCGATCGATCGAACTGCGATCGCGACCCATGTGTTGCACGGAACTCAAACGGCAGCGACGAGTTTAGTGCCGCCAACTCTTTGGGCTAAGGAACCAACAGTCAAGAACCTGTTCGATCCAGAAAAAGCAAGATGGCATCTTCTCAAAGGGTGCGAAGAGCTCCAGATCACCAACCTTGAGCCTGTTACATTTTCAGTTAGAACGAGTTATACAGATCGGCTCCTCTCTCAAATTTTACAGCGCCAATGGAAAGAGGTTTTAGGGGTCCATGTGATGATTCACCGAACCGACACGAAGTCGCTGAAGCACTTACTTCACGAGCGAAATTACCAGGTTGCATTGACCAATTGGATCGCTCAGTACCCAGATCCGATGAATATTCTTGAGCGCTTCCGCGCAAAAGACAACGCAAAAAACTACCCAGCTTGGGAAAATCGAGGTTTTCTCGCTCTACTCGATGCTGCGCAGCAAACGCTGGACGCAACGGAGCGCACTGCGTTCTTGACCCAAGCCGAACAAATGCTCGAGACTCACTCACCCATCGCCCTCATTTACCACTGGCAAGTGCCGAGCCTCTGCCACCCTCGCGTGAAAAATATGATGACAACCCCAAGTGGAGGAGTCCTTTTCGAACGGGTTTGGCTAGAAAACTAGTTTCAGTAATTCTCGGAATCTGCGATAAGGGGAACCCCTTATCTGAGGACACGCCTAATGCGCACTTGCTTTACCATGGACCCATTGACCCTTGATCCGAGAAAAAGTGGCGATCAGATCACTTCGTTTTTTCTCTCTATGCTCTATGAGGGACTGGTTCGATTGAAGCCGGATGGTTCAACCGAACCGGCTCTGGCTAACTCGTACGAAATCAGCGAGGATGGACGAATCTATGAGTTCACGTTACGCGAGGCGTATTGGAGTAACGGGGATCCCATTTGCGCCAAAGACATTGAAATTTCTTGGAAGCGGGCATTAGATCCTCTCTTTGCAAATCCATTTCGACATCTCTTTTTTGTTATTTTGAATGGAGAAAAAGCAGCGAAAGAAAAGTGCTCCATCAGCGAAGTTGGCGTGAGCGCGCTGAGCTCGAAAAAACTACGAGTCACCCTCGAAAACCCATCCCCCCATTTTCTAGCCTTGATTTCTCTTTGCAATTTTTTTCCAGTCCCTCCTGCATTTGAAACAAAAACCTTTTCCGATCCTTCGGAACTTCCTGTAAGCGGCCCTTTTCGCATCCTCTCTTGGAAAAAACGACAACTCCTCTCGCTCCGCAAAAACCATCTTTATTGGGACAAAAACAACGTCGTACTCGACGAATTCATGATTTACATTTGCAATAATCCCTATTCCACCATGCAGATGTTCAATGAAGGCGAGATCGACTTTCTCTCTAGCATTCTTTGCTCTTTGCCTCCCGAATGTTTACAGCAGTACGTAACCCAAGGACTGGGTCGACTGATCCCCATGGGGGGGACCGTTTTTTGCTCGTTCAATACAACGGTCTTTCCTTTTCACAACCAAAACATCCGCAGTGCGTTTACCCTCGCAATCAACCGGCAAGAGCTTCTCCGAGACATCAATTCCTTTGAAACGCCGGCGAAGCAGTTTTTGCCCCCTCCTTTAGCTCAAGGAAGCTCTCCTCATCGCTGCGTCTATAATCCGGAGCTAGCACTTCAACGACTCCATCTAGGAATGCAAGAGCTCGGCGTTTTCTCCAATGAAGAAAAAGATCAGCTCAAAGTTCGTTTGTTCTTTGAAAATTTGACCCTTTGTTTTGAACATTCAGTCCCTCGAACGAAGCTTGCACATGCGCTTCAAAAACAATGGAGCCAGACACTCAAGATTCATATTAAATTAGAAGGACTGCCTTACCAATTGCATTTGCAAAAGTTGCTTTCCGGCACTTATTCGTTTGCGATTGAGTGCTGGCTTGCGCAATACATGGATCCTTTAGACATTCTGGATCGATTCACAAGCAAAACAGTTGTGAAAAATATTCCGCGCTTTGAGCACAGTGAATATTCGGCTGCAGTCGAATCAGTCAAGAAAGCGATTCACCCCCCTTCTAGGCTCCAGTGGATCGCCCGCGCCGAAGAGATTCTCTTTCAAGAAGCTCCGATTACTCCCCTCTATCATTACGATCATGTCTTGATCGCGCGCCCCTCCGTGAGCGGAATTTCTCATTTACCCAATGGAGGGCTCCGTTTTTCAAACTGTAATCCAACCAATGTGGCCAATCCGTATGAAAAACTTGTTCAAGTTCATTAATGTTCTGCTTCTAGGATTCTTTCTTGCATCTTGTACACAATCCTCAGCGAAAAAAGGAGTACTCATGAAAACTGCATTCGCCACGGATCCACAAACAATCGATCCCAGAAAAAATGCCGATATTTTTTCTTCCTATTTTCAGAAAATGATTTTTGAAGGCTTAACTCGGCTGGCCGAGCACGGAAATGTCGAAATGGCTCTTGCAAAAACCGTTTCTCTTTCTGACGATGGCTTAGTGTATCGCTTTTCCCTTAGAGATGCCGTATGGAGTGACGGAACTCCCATCACCGCCTATGACTTCGAATACACGTGGAAACAAGTCCTCGATCCCGCATTTGGAGCTCCCTGTGCATTTCTTTTCTATCCGATTTTAAACGCTCCTGAGGCGCTCAAAAGGGAAGTCTCTTTAGATCAACTTGGAATCCGCGCCATCGATGCAAAAACCTTTGAAGTGCGCCTCTCTCATCCGACCCCTTATTTTCTTTCGCTGATCAGCTTCTGTCCGTTTTTTGCGATCCCTAAACACATCGACGAAAAGAATCCAAATTGGGCAGCGCAAGCGCAGGGCGTAGAGTTCGTGTGCAGCGGCCCCTATCAGCTCGCCGAGTGGAAACACAACAGCAAATTCGTCGTCAAAAAGAACCCTTTATATTGGGAGAAAAAACAGGTGTTTCTCGAGGGCGTTGAAGTCTTCATTGTCAGCAATGAAAAAACCGTACTCAGCATGTTTGAAAATGGGGAGATCGATTTAATCAATTCGCTCACAACGCCTCTTTCTACAGATGAGTTGATCCATTTAAAACAAAGCGATTCCATGAACCTATTTCCTAATGGATCTACCTCCTTTTGTACATTCAACTTGACCCATCCCTTGCTCCAAAACCCAAAGATCAGAAAAGCACTCTCTTTAGCGATCAACCGCTCCTCTATCGTCCGACACATCACTCAAATGGACGAGGAGCCGGCAAAACGGTTTGTTCCGACGACAGTCGTTGCAACCAATAAAGCTCTGACCCTCATGGCGCCCTATGACACAGCACTTGCGAAAAAGCTCTTCGCAGAAGGGATGCAAGAACTTAAAAATAAAGGAATTGCAGCAGACGAGCTCCTTTCAAAACTGACCTTTTCCTATGAATCGAAAGAGCTCACTCGACGGGTTGCACAAGCAATTCAGCAAGAATGGAAACAGGTGCTTGGGTTCAAAGTTGAACTTCAAGAAAACGATTTTAAAACACTCCTCGGAAACCTCGAGCGAAAAAATTATGCAGCCGCTCTATTTTATTGGGCAGCCCACTACCTCGACCCAATGAGCATTTTAGATCGCTTCAAGTTCCGCTCTGCCTCAAAAAATTACCCTGGTTATGAGAATCAAGAGTACATTTCTTTACTCACACAAGCCCAAAACACAAACGATACCGCCCTTCGCATTCAACTCATGGAAAGCGCCGAAGCGGTCATTGTAAATGACATGCCGCTCGCTCCGATTTATCACTTCAACCAAGTCCTTTTGAAAAATAAGCGGTTTAACGACGTTGCGGTCACGCCACTTGGCGATGTCGTATTTAGAAACGTCAAACCGGTCCCCGCTTTGTGAAAATCGTTCCCTGTCCACCCTTTGCTACAGATGCCGAGGACTTATTTTTATTGGCCATTCAAGAGCTCGTCTCCAGAATCATTCCACAGCCAATTCAAGAAGAGATGGAGCGGGGATCGATTCATAACCTGTTGAAATCCTTACCGCTTCTTTCATCCTCTCCTGTGTCCAACTCTTCCTGGGTGACGTTGCTTTGCCCTTCGAAATACACAAGTGGAGTTGGCAGATACTTCAACGATGCGCTTTGTCGCTGGTTGGTCCCCGGGAAAAACCTCCCAATCCCAGGAAGCTCAAGCCTTAATTTCTCGTTTGCTTCCTTCCCTCACCATCAGTTTTACGTGCAGCACACACTGCTCCAGATCGATTCAAGCCAAGAGCTCGCAATTGCAACGCGCAACCACCCGCGGCTACTTGAAGAAATTCGCCTCAATGTATTGGCCGTATACCAAACGAGATATGTCGCATCGCTCAGAAGCATTTCTTTAGAACAAAAACAGCTCCTCATCGAACAAAATTTAAGCAAAATCCTCAATCTCTCTTCCACAGAAGACGATCCCTCTCCCTTCGATGAAATGCACCACTTTCTCATGAATATCTCGGGCGAAGAGAAAATGAATCAAGTCAAACAGACCATCGACCAACTGATTCGCGCAAGACCGAAGTCCTTCGATCGCGAAACGTTTTATGAAATGACCCAGTTCATGGTTCTTTTCAAACGGCAGTTTGCCTCGACTCGAAGCGCTCGGCATGTGACCCGCGTCATTGCACTCCAATACGTGTTCAAGAAGATGCTTCTAAACGCCTCAGAAACGAAAGTTCACTGTAAAGTATTCACAAGCGGCTTGCCGAAGGACGTCCTTGGAATTCTCATGGCCCTCAACGTGTGGGAGAGCCCCAATTCACTTCTTTCCGATGCAGTGCAACTTTGCATTCCGAACTGCACCATCGTGCCAGACTCTGTACACGTCGATCGCAGAGACCAGAAAGTCTCGCTTCTTTACATCGAAGTTCACAAGCCATCCGGATTCTTACCCCAAGAAATCCAACAGCTTCGCCTCGCGCTCCCCCACCACGCGATCCAACTTCTCGAAAACCAACAAATCTTTTTGCCCCGCAACGAAGAAGATCTCGCCCGCAATCTCATCGCGTTGAGCCAACAGATCAAATCGATGACCAGCTTGCCACAAGTCACCATCCACTACGAAAAGCAAACTGAATCGCAAGTTTTGTTCTCTGTCCTTCTCAGCAGACTCTTATTTCAAGAAACGAAGAATTTGCGCGAAATTCTCGTGCAGTGGCCCCACTGGTCGATCGACGAGATGCGCCTCATCGGCAAGCTCAAGCATAAAGTCCCAAAAGAGGCTGCTCTTCTTCGCGTCTGCCTAGACAAAGCCCCCTTCATGAGAGCCAATTTTTCTGCAGACCTTCTTTGTGCCCGTCAAAAAATTGCCGCCGAGCTCACCCAAATTCTAGGTCCCTATCGAGATTTCAATGGAGGGATCATCGCCAAACAAGAGGAAGCGCTCCTCGCTTTGCGCACGAAGCTCGACTCCCCCACACCAGAAACAGAACATCTTTTAGAAAGCTATTTCTACTCGCTACGCCCTGGCATCATGCGGACAATTTTGCCCACAGAAGTGCTCCACGCCCATTTTCTTCAGCTCAAAGCACTCCAAAGCACTTCTCTATGCGAAGAGACGTTAAACGGTTTTTTCATCCTCTTTGCAAGAGCCACTTCGAAAGATCGACTCGATATGGCAGTTGAAAAACTCCGATTGCCGACCCATGAACTGATGAGCGCATTTTTAAGGCTCCCTCAATTCATGGCCGCAGGATACGTATTGCGCACTGAAAACATGAACTCGATCGACGCCCTTCGAACTTCAGTGAATGACAATCGTTTCGCTGATATCGCTAAAGGGCCCGTCCACAAGCTTCTCGCTTCGGTCTAACAGCTCAAGGCGAATGGTGTGCTTGCCCTTGGGTAAGCCGTATAAGTAATAAGGGACCCAAACGGTGAGCGTACGCACCGTCTTCCCATCAATGCTCAAACGGACCCTGTACCCATCTGGCGTGAGCTCGCAATTCGAAATGTAAAAATCGAGCAAGATAGGACTCCCTTGGGAAAAATGGAGCCGATTGCTCGGTTCATTGTACGTGAGGTAGGGTTTTGAAAGATCGGGCGTCTTCCCCCCTTCGCTACCCACGTAAAACGCAAATGCCGAAAACGTGCGGGTCCCTTTCAAACTCTCTCCATAAGAGCGCGCTGGAAAAATGCGCAAGGTATGAGCTCCTTGAGAAAGTCGCCCAGGAACTTCAAACTTGTAGCTCGTGTCGTAGTAAAACCCCTGATCGATGAACGGATCGAGCGCCTCTTCATTGACCGCAAAATAAGGGAGATCGTCCACAACCACATGGAGCGTCTGCCCCATGTCTGTCGTCGCAAGCTCATCTGCCCGCTCAAACGGCGAGTCAGCCGCCAGAGCAAACCCATCCACCCGCGCTTGAACCCACACCTTCCCGCTCCGCAGCACCTGCTCCGGTTTTGGATACGCAATGGCCACCGCGATGGTGTCCGCCTCCGGCGTCCGAGCCACAGGCTGTACGCGAAGCTCTTCTGCGGCAAAAAGGGCTGTGGCAAACGCGCCAGCCAAAAACATCCATTTCATGAGCACCTCTACTCCCGCTCATACCTGGAGGGCATTAATTGTGCAATGCCTCCCCCCAATCGCAGGCCCGTGCCCGTGCCCGATCTAGATGCCGATTCGGGCACGGGCACGCACACGGGCACGATAGAGCGGGCGATAGAGAGCCTTGTAGAGAACGGCCAGGCCTGTTATCCTTACTCCTCCTTAATTCTGGACCCTAAGTAAAAATGACCGAAGTCGATGCCTGTTCTCAAGAACAACCCTGGATACAGGCCGCTTTTCTCACAGCCTCTGCCCTTACGGACCCAATCTGCAAAGGCCACGAACTTTTCCGCCGAATCCAGGTGGTTGGCGCCCTGCATCCAGAAAGCTACGCCGTTACAAACCTGGCGAGAAAGTGCGCGCTCTTCATGCAGCTGGTCGGCTTCGCCCTGCTGGCAGTGCTCACCACCCTGCCTGGCATCCTCGTGCGTGGCGCCGCTGCCTCGTGGCAAAAACAGCCGTTCCTCTACACCCAAGGCAAAGAGCCGTCGAAACCATTGGATTCCGATCGGTCGTTCACCCTCTTGTCGTGGAACGTGTGTTGCGTAGCAGGTGGCTACGCGATCAGCAATGGCGGCGTCATGCCGTGGCGCTTCCGGATCGAGGCCATTGTCGACAAGATCCTCAAACAAAATGCAGATGTCGTCTGTCTTTACGAAACCTTCGATACCGCAGCAGCACACGCAATCGCAGAGCGTCTCAAGGCCAAGAATGGATACGCCCATTGCTACTTCAACATCGGCCCGCAGGCGGTCGGTGTCTCCTCTGGCATCCTCGTCGCAAGCAAATACCAGGTACTCAATCCTCAATTCACTCCCTTTCCCAAAGAGACGCTGATCGGACGGACAAAAGCTGCGGCAAAAGGGGTCTTCGAGTTCGATGTGGCAAGCGAAGGGGTCGCGTTCGCGAGGATCTACGCCACTCATCTACAACACTCAGAAAAACGATTCTCCTCCACAGCTGAGGAAGCAGCTGTCGCTAGAAACGCCGTGGAAAGAGAAGTCGACGCCAGAAATAAGCAGATGAACCTCATCGTTGGCAAAGTGAATGCAATCGCAGCGAGCACCAAAGCGCTCATCATCACCGGGGACTTGAATTTAAACGACGCAGAATACAAGGCCTCTACCTGGAAAGAAGGCTTTACGAGAGGGCCGCCTGAGTTATTAGCGCTCGAAGGCCCCGGCTACAGCCAAGGTTTTTTAAGCACAACCTCTCCATCCTACACCTGGGGCGGCGACCATTTTTGCGCAACGGAGGTTGCTGGGGATCCACCCTCTGAGCCGCAAAATCTCGATCACATATTGGCGAAGAAGAAGTCTGTGGCAAGTATCGTCACATACCTAATCCCGACCGGGTACGACCAGATGAAGTTCTGCCTCGCTTCGACCTCAGATCACGAACTGCTTCTCACTACGACTTATCTGCATCCCATTGATCCATCAGCACCCTCACCTCTTGCAAATCGGCGGGCGGCGCCCCGTGTTCTCTCCGGAAGGCGTGGTCTAGCGAGTACACCAGAAACAACATGAACGACAAATAGCTCACGAGCAACGCGGTCATCAACATCTGCGAGCGGAGATTTTCCAAGCCAAAAAAGCACATGAAGGAGACGGTGATGAGCCCTCCGAGGATGAGAAGACTCCACATCATGCTCCCGAGCTGCTGCGAAGAATTGAACTGACGCACAAGGCGCGCGTTCATGAAGCTGTTGAGCCTTGAGATCGATTCCGCATACCAAACCTTGACCTTTTCACTCGAGACGTCAATGGCATAATAGCTCTTCCAAATGTCGTTTAATAAAGAGCGCGTCTTGAAGGATAGCGTCTTAGAACGGGGAGCTCCCAACTCTTCTTGCGTCACATAATCGACATAATTGCGCAGCGAAGTGCGAAGGCGGGTCATCTCTTCTGGCTGAAAAAAACTAGCGTCTTGATACAGATCGGCAAGCAAGATCGCTTCCGTGTGCATCGTCTGCAAAACCTCGTTATAACCGCTTTGCACATTGATGACCGTGAAGCCGAGAATGACGCTGTAAAGAATGCCGACAATGCTGAACGTGAAGCCAGCCACCTCGTGGTTCTTCTTGAGCTCATGGATGGAAATCCAACGCCGAAGACACCACAAAATGACAAGCGAAAGAAGGACTGAAGGAACCACAACGCAAAGAGCGTTTAAAACCCAAGAGGCCGATTCAAACTGCTCGTGCATAAGCGAAAGGTTATACGCAATCCAACGCCATTGAGTAAATAACATTCTTGACAGAGGCTACTAGACATTGCTAGCTTGCAGATACGTGGGAGCTGCATATGCGATTTTCTCTGAAGCAAGATCGGCTTCTTCTTTTCTTTTTCTCTTGTCTTGCGTTCACGCTGCTCGTTTTACTTGGATGCTTGATCGCCTTGAAACATATTTCCACGCTTCAGATCCAAAGTGAGGATCGGCGCTATCTGTCTTTTCGCGCTGCAAATTTGCTGAGAAGAACGTCTGACGATCTGACATCGATGGTGCGGCTGTATGTCTCGAGCGGAAATACGAAGTATCGCGATTATTTCAATGAAATTCTCGCCATCCGTGCGGGGATAAGTCCTCGACCTGAG
>CAYGHT010000034.1:0-12091 GCA_964349755.1 uncultured bacterium | reverse complement strand
ATTATAACTTTATTGCAAAGAAGATTGCAGAGCGCATGTTCATCATAATCAGACAGATGTGTCATAAAAAAATTTGATTTGCGGAAATGAAGAAGGTGGTTAGAGTCGTCCCTTCTCAAATCCATCCAACGCAAAAGGAGCTATCATGAGCACTGCAACAGTAACACTCATTCCCATTACTGCTACACCCACCCCAACTTCAGCAACCTCGACGGCGACTCCTTCAACATCCAACATCGCGAGCGCGCCACACAAGCTGTTCTTACCGGCTGCAATTCGAGTCATGCAAAAGGCTCCGGATACACTTCGCGATGCAGGGGCGCGGGTGACAGAACTGCAGAATCTGAATACGACTTTAGAAACATTGACCAAAAGCCCACCTTCAAATGAAGAGCTTCGCAAACAAACTCAAGCCTATGCTCAGCGAAAGACGTTTGATTCAATCTTGCCTTTCCTTAACGAGCTCTCCAGCACAATCAATACTGCCCGATCAACGACTCAATTGCCTTTGAGAAGCGACCGACTGACGCAAGTCAAACAATTCGGCAAGGAAGAAGTCTTCAACAAGTGGATTGCCGACGCGGCGCAAGACATTGTTACCATGCAACAAACAGCTGCAAAAATTGATGCATTCAGCATGAGCTATAATGACCAATTCACTAAAGCAACAACATCACTCAACACGCTTTGCCATGAACAGTTACGCAGAGACAACCAGCTTGGCGCAATGGATTATATCGCTCTTGCAGGCGCCAGTTACTACATCGACAAATTCAACAGCCGCTACGACGACGGCTTACTGACTGCTCCTAAACCAACATCCGCCTCAACAACAGCGCCGTCCACTACAACTCAAGCTCAAACCACAACCTCAACAGCAACTTCAGCATCGAGTCAGCCGCAATCGACGCCCAGCGCTTCAACGCCTGTGACGAGCGCGACTGTGACCGCTCAAGCATCAACTTCCACGGCTGCATCGGCTACAGCGTCCAAAACCACAACGACGACCCCCAGCACAGGTGCTGCGACGCCGAGCGCCTCAACGCCTGTGACGAGCACGACTGTGACCGCTCGAGCGTCAACTTCCACGGCTGCATCGACGACAGCGTCCAAAACCACAACGACGACCCCCAGCACAGGTGCTGCGACGCCGAGCGCCTCAACGCCTGTGACGAGCACGACTGTGACCGCTCGAGCGTCAACTCCCACGGCTGCATCGACGACAGCGTCCAAAACCACAACGACGATTAGCAAAGCGGCTCCAAATAAAACAGAGGCGCATGCTCAGCAGAAAGTGGAGAACAAGAAAATGATGATCCTTCCGACTGCGGCATCGAACAAAGCGCCTGCAGCTGCACAGCAGACGCCTGTAAGCGCATTAAGGAGCCAACTCTCCGTCTATAATGAGACCATTCAAACGCACACTAAAAGCGTGAACGCAAGGCCAATAAATCCAGAGGCTCTTACTCAAGCCTCCAACTTCTACGACGGTACGTTCACAGCGATGAGCCAGATGAAGCCTAAATCGACTGCTCTGGAAGAGTACCGAGCTGCATGGAGTGAAACAAACCAACACCTTCAAGATCTTGGCACAGCCATTGCCACAGCAAGATCTCTTTTATAGAGAACCCGCGGTAGCGGCGTCTTCCGGAGATGAACGAAGACGCCCGCTTCTTTTGATCCAAACAATCTTGCTTGTACTGAAGAAGACGGTTAGAATCGCCCCTTCCCAAATCCATTCAATGCAAAAGGAATGCTTATGAGCACTGCACTCAGCGTCATTAGTGCACCACCAACATCCACCTCAACAGCCACTCCTTCTACGGCTCCCGCCACTTCCACAGCGATTCCTAGGGAACGCCAGCTGTTCTTACCGGCTGCGATTGAAGCCATGCAAGGGGCTCCGGATAAAATTCGCGAGGCTCAAAGACTCGTGACAGAACTGCAGAGTCTGAATACAACGTTAGAAACATCGTCCAAAAAACCACTTTCAAATGCAGAGCTTCGCAAACAAACTAGAGCCTATGCTGAGCAAAAAAAGACGGCTGCTTCAATCTTATCTTTCCTCGAAAAACTCCGTCACACAATCAATACTGTCCAACCAACCACTCAATTGCCTTTGCAAGGGAACCGACTGATCCAACTCAGACAATTCGGCATGGAAGCAGACTTCAACCAGTGGATTGCCGACGCGAAGCAAGACGTTCGTGATATGGAACAAACAGTCGAAAAAATTCAAGCATTCAGCACAGGCTATGAGACCAATTTCAATCAAGTGATCACATCGCTCGACTCACTTTGCCATCGACAATTGGCCGCGGCTCAACAGCTTGGCCTGATGGATTTTCTCTTTTGGGCAAGCGCCGGTCACTACATCGAACGATTCAACACCTACTGCGACGACTCACCGAAACTTAACGCTCAATCAACGTCTAGCTCAACAACGGCGCCAGCCACAAGCTCCAACACTTCGGCCTCGTCAATCACAACCACTTCGACTTCGACGCTGCCCAGTACAACTCGCCCTCAAACCACGACCTCCACGGCAATCTCAGCATCGAGCCAGCCGCAATCGACGACTCTCAGAACGATTACACCACTCAACTTACTCTACCGTAGACACTTGTGCGCTGCTAAACGGTTTGGCACGATAAATTTTTTCTTTTTGGAAAGCTTTGAAAACGCCGATCACTGCATCGAAAGCGACATGGAAAGATTGAGTACTCACTACGGCATCTCACCGAATTTTAACACTCAATCAACGTCCATCTCAACAACGGCGCCATCCACAAGCTCCAACACTTCGGCCTCGTCAATCACAACCGCTTCGACTTCGATGCCGCCCACTACAACTCGTCCTCAAACCGCAACTTCCACGGCAACCCCAACATCGAGCCAGCCACAATTGACGACCTCCAGCACGGGCGCTGCGACGCCAAGCCCTTCAAAGCCTGTCACGAGCGCGACTATGACCGCTCAAGCGTCAACTTCTAGGGCAACATCGACCACAGATTCCAAAGTCACAACGACGATTATCCAAGCGGCTTCAGGTAAAACAGAGGCACCTGCTCATCAGCAGGAAGTGGACAACAAGAAGTGTCCCTGGGAAGGCAAACGGACTCCTCCGGATAAGATAGCTGATGCCTTCAGGCTTATGGGAGCGCCATGGGTAATTCTCCACAACACTCTTGAAGAGCACATTCAAAATGTGCAAGCGCGCCCAATAAATACTCAGTCTCTTACTGAAGCCTTCGAATTCTTCAAGCTTACGCTTGAGGCGGCACTAAATACGCCACCTATTAAAGAAAATCAGCTACCTTCGGGCCTTTCACGGCGGACAGAGTGGCGTCAAGACATGGATCATACGATCACCTTGCTTACCACACTTAGGAGCGCCCTTCTCGCAGCAGACTTCCGTCTAATCATCATAAGGAACCGCCTCTCCCCCTAGCAACGGCGTCTTCGTTAGATGAACGAAGACGTGGCGGTACAATCAAGGAAATAAATTTTACAATCAGATCCCTTCTCAAACCCATCCAACCCAAAAGGAGCTGTCATGAGCGCTACAACAGCAATCTCTGCCACTACACCCAAACCAACTTCAACAACCTCGGCGGCTGCCGCTCCCACAACATCCAACATCGCGAGTGCACCGCGCGAGCAGCTCTTAGGCTTTCCAAGGCGCTTGCAGCTCAGACCCTTATCGCCTATAATTCTGTCCATGGAGGGACGTGCACAGGTGCTTGACAGCGTTATGACAAAAGTCCGCGAACTTGAGACTCTGAATAAAACTCTAGGAACGTTACAAGCGCCTTCAAAGGAGCAACTCCGCGCACAAACTGAGGCCTACTCTGCTAAAATTAACACAAACTCACTCTGGTCAATCCTATCAACCTCCAGCGAGCTCCGTCACGCAATCACAATCATCCAATTGCCTTTGAGCGACCGCAGGCTGATGCAATTCCAATACTTCGGCAAGGTATCAGACTTCAACAATTGGATTGCCGAATCAAAAGGGGATGTCTGCGACATGACGCAAACAGCTGACAAAATTGGTGCATTGATCACGCAGTACGAGGCTCAGTACAGACAAGCAGCTAAGACGCTCGGTCAGCTTTGCTACGATCAGTTGACCGCAGATGAACAGTCGCGCTTCAAAGAGCTCCTCTCCATAGATAAAAACCGCATCAAAGTCTTCAACAAGTGCTACGACACCCGATCTACTACCAACAACCTAACGCCCACCCCAACCAGCACAGCATCTCAAGCACCTGCGCTAAGCAAAACACAAGCCTCGACAACACCTACCGCGACTCCAGCAACTGCACCCTCGAGTCGCCCTCAACCAACAACCACGACAGTCACTCCTGTGATTGCAGCGACAACTGCATCGAGCACGAGCGCAGCTACGCAACCACCTGCAAACACAGCGACTACGACCTCTCAAGTGTCGACCTCCACAGCGACGACCAGCAAAACAGACGCATTCCCCACGAAAACCCAAGGCAAAAGGGTGACGAACGCTCCTTTCACAGCATCGACATCCAATTCAGAGCGGCCAGCTAAAGGAATCTCAATACACAGCGAGGCCATTCAGGAATTCATCCGGAAGATGAACAGCCACTCAATTCAGCCAAACGCATTGAGTGAGGCTCTTGAATTCTACAACACTACGTTCAGAGCGATTCAGGAGATGACAGGCCAGCTCAACGAGCTCGGCGGTGCAATCGCCAAAGCCACTTTGAGGAACACAAAGACTTAAGGAGCCAGCCGCCTTCTACTAAGGAAATAAATTTTACAATTAGGTCCCTTCTCAAATCCATCCAACCCAAAAGGAACTGTCATGAGCGCTACAGCACCAATCTCTACCACTACACCCAAACCAACTTCAACAACCTCCAAGATCGCGAGTATAATTCTGTCCATGGAGGAATATGCAAAAGTGATTGACATCGCTCAGACGGCATTCGACAACCTTGAGACTCTGAATAAAACTCTAGGAGCGTTACAAGCGCCTTCAATCGAGCAACTCAGCGCACAAACTGAGGTCTATATGACTGAGCGAAGATCAAGCATTTCAAGCTTCGTTTCAATCAGCACTATCGACTTCAAACTCCGTTACGCAATCACAACCATCGAATTGCCTTTGAGCCACCTCCAGCTGGAGCAATTCCAATACCTCGGCAAGGAATCAGTCTTCAACGATTGGATTATCGAAGCCAAATCAAAAGAGGATGTCTCCAACATGACGCAAACACTTAAAAAAACTCAAGAATTGCGCAGGCGGTTTAATGTTCAGCTCGAACAAGCAACTAAGACGCTCGGTCAGCTCTGCTACAATCAGTTGAAGGCACATGACCCACACATCGCAAATTATCGCTTCAAAGACGATATCCAGCTCATCAGATTCTACAGGCGCTGGGACTGCGACACCCGACCTACTACCAACAAACCAACGCCTCCCCCAACCAGCACAGCATCTCAAGCACCTGCGCCAAGCAAAACACAATCTTCGACAACACCTAGCGCGACTCCAGCAACTGCACCCTTGACTTGCCCTCAACCAACAACCACGACAGTCACTCCTGTGATTGCAGCGACAACTGTATCGAGCTTGAGAGGCCGTAGACACTGTGGTTGCAGCATGAGCGCAACTACGCAACCACCTGCAACCACAGAGACTACGACCTCTCAAGTGTCGACCTCCACAACGACGTCAACTGCAACTGTTAAAAGCGCAGCGACGACCAACGAAACAGACGCATTCCCCACGAAAACTCAAGACAAAAGGGTGATGAACGCTCCTTCCACGGCATCGACATCCAATTCAGAGCGGTCAGCTGAAGGAATCTCAATGCACCGCGAGGCCATTCAGGAATTCATCCGGAAGATGAACAGCCACTCAATTCAGCCAAGCGCATTGAGTGAGTCTCTTGACTTCTACAGAACTACGGCCAGGGCGATTCAGGAGATGACAGGCCAGCTCAACGAGCTCGGCGGTGCAATCGCCAACGCCTGGGGGAACACAAAAACTTAAGAACCAGCGGGCTGGCTCCTGTAGGCGGCGGCTCTTCTCATCTTTCTACAGGCAGCTGTCCTTTCCCCGGCTTGCCGCGCAGCAGCTTCCAAGCTGCGCGTGCGGCCAGCTCGTCGTCTTCGTAGGCGACGAGGACCCTCGCATCGAAGGGCAAGCGATCGAGTGCATAGGGCGTACCAAATAAACATACGGTCACGTGGGTTTTTGCGCTCAGCGCGCGGATGTGCGCTGCCAATTCATCGGAGATTCCGTAGTCGATTGCGCGCGGCTGGATGCAACGGAGCGCCACGACGATGTGAGGAGCTTTTTCAATGGCGGACGGGATGTCGAAGGGCGTCGCATCGGCCAAGTAGACAAGTGATTGGGTAAACTGCGGGGCCAGCACGTCGGTTTTCGGATTGCCGATGCCGAGGTACGCCGTCTTCTTATCCACCACAGGGCGATCACCACTTCCGACCCACGTCAGCGCCTCTTCAAACAAACGCCTTTTCAACCGCAACGCCCTGCTTGGATGGAGATCAGGCTCTTCGTGGGTGAGGCGGTTTACAAACAGCCCGAGATCCTCTTTGGCTTGCAAAATGCGGCGCACCGATGCGTCGAGCCTCTCCATGGGCCACTCCCCCTTCTTGTATCCAGCGACGATGGCCTGAACGCTTGCGGGGATGGAGTCTCGAATCAGACGGTCCACTTCTTCCGAGACGTGGGTGCCGTACAAGAGGAGATCGGCTCCCGCTTGGCAGTGCGCTTGGCACGCAGCGGGGGCTACGCCAAACTGATCGGTGATCGCTCGCATGTTCATGGCGTCGGTGAGGATGAGTCCTTTGAATTGGAGCTCGCCTCGGAGCAGATCGGTCAAGATGGCGGAAGAAAGGGTCGCTGGCCACTTGGGATCGAGCGCAGGGACCAAGAGGTGCGCGCTCATGACCGCATCCGTTTTGTTTAAAACAGCGCGGAAAGGAAAAAGCTCGACGCTTTCTAGGCGAGCGAGCAAGTGATTGATGACAGGAAGGCCGACATGCGAATCGACTCCCGTATCTCCATGCCCTGGAAAGTGTTTTGCACACGTGAGAAGGCCGCCCGCTTGCATGCCGCGGATGATCGCTTGCGCGCGCGTTGCAACCGCGTCTGGCCGCGCTCCAAATGAGCGCATGTGGATGATTGGATTTTTTGGGTTATTGTTGACATCGACGACAGGCGCAAGGTTCATGTGAATGCCGACGAGCCTTGCCTGACGCCCAATCTCGCGGCCCATCGCTTCGATGAGCGTTAGATCTTGCACCGCGCCGAGTGTCATGTTTTTGGGAAATGCAACCGTTTGACTCATCCGCATTGCAAGTCCCCACTCCGCATCCGCGACGACGAGCAATGGGAGTTTAGAGGTCCGTTGGAGGGCATTGAGCTGCCGAATCTGCGAGGCAGGATCCGCTTGCTTGAGGATAGCGCCCCCGATATGGCAGCTTTCCATGAGTTTGGCCCAGTCAGCGAAATGCTCCGGCCCTCGCAGCGGACAGATGGGAGCGATAAAAAGCTGACCTACCTTTTCTTCAACGGACATCTCCTTGAGGAGTTGGTCCACATTGGCCATCAAGAAGCATGGGATCAGCCAAATGAGCCAGCTCATCCAAACAATCTGCTGATGTCGTGAAACGTCACGAAGAGGAAAAAGGCGATGAGAAGGCCGATGAAGGGAAAGATGAGCCGTTCCATGGTTTTGGGCTGGATCGGTTTTTTGACGGCCATTTCCCAGAGCGAAAAGAGGATGTGACCTCCATCGAGCACGGGGATCGGCAACAAATTGAAAAGGCCGAGGTTGAGCGAAATCAGCGCCATCCAGTAGAGCGCATCTTCAAATCCTTCTTGCCAGCTGAGCTCCATGACCCGAACAATGCCGACAGGTCCGCTCATGTATTTTGGACTGAATGACCCAGATACTAGGCCGCTGAGCGTTCTTCCGGTGTCTTGCACCGCTTCAGAAAATTGCTGCACAGGACTTGGGTTATACACCACTCCCTCGTCGCTCAACAGGATCCCCAGTACTTGCTTGCGCTGGCTGGTTTCCCACTCTTCCAGAGCAATGGCGCGGAGCTTGTCGTCTTTGATCGCGCTGATTTCGCGCGGGGGGGCCATTTTGGGCGTTGGATGTGGAGTCAATGGACGCAAAAGATGCAAATCGCCCACAACGGCAATGGGCGTCTCAGTTCCAATGGAAGAAATCATCGCGTCCACAGAGGAGCGATCAAATGCGGCAAACTCGGCGTCCGCCTCTTTCCAAGAAACAGGAGCGACGCTCCCTCGCTGCACGAGCAGAGTCACCCGCCGCGTCTGAAGACGCTCGATGAGCTCGTAGGGAGTTTTGATGCGCGTCCCATCGACTGCCAGAATCTGGTCGCCCTCTTGAAGCGGCGGGAAGGTAGCGCATCGATCGCACCGCTCAAACGCGCGGCGTTGATCCTCGATGTCGATGAACGGCAGACGCCCTTCTACCACGGTGCTTGGCGAGAGGTTGTACGGAATGAAAAACAGCTCGGAAAGGCGCCCTTTAATCCCCGCCTCGTGCTGCCAATCGTCGATTTCTCCCCGCTCAGGAGCGCTCATCTTCAAATCGCCAAGGCGGACGCGAGGCACTTTTGAGAGCAAAACATCATCGCCGCGACGGACCGTGAGCAGAGCCGTCGATTCACTCACCACAGCAGAAAGCTGCGAAAGCGAATAGAGAAATTCGCCATCGGCCCAGAGGAGCCGATCATTTTTTTCAAGGCCACTTGCAGCAGCGAGTTGCGCTGTTGCATCGCGATAAATCAAGTAGCTTGCAGGAGCAAGGACTCCAATGGTCCGAATGTCGTCATTGGCGTAGCGCGGATCGTGGTACGTCGGCAACGTGTAATGAAACGGCGTCCGCTCTCCAGAGAGCGTATCCACCTGATAGCCCCGAATGCTCGCGTCCGGCTCGCTCCGAAGCGACGCGATCTGAATGTCCTTGAACCCGTGAAAGGGCCGCCCATTGTACTCGACAATTTCGTCTCCCGGCCGAACGCCCTTCTCGTAGAGCTGCGAGTGCGAATCGACCACCCCGATCCGATGCGTAAAGAGCGCAAACGGCTTCTCACGCCCACCGAGCGTCCAAAGAAGTGAAAAAATGACAAACGCAAAAACGAGATTCACAAGCGGCCCCGCAAGCGCCACTTTGATCCGCTGCCACGGAGTCTTTTTGTAATACCCCCCCTCGATGTCCGCAGGAAGAATATTACCTTCCCTTTGCATCCCAGCAATGCGCACATACCCCCCAAATGGAAGGCATCCAATTTGCCACTTCACCCCATTGCGCTCCCACTTGTAAAGCGGCTTGCCAAAGCCAATTGCAAAGGCTTCGATCTTCATCCCCTGCCGTCTGGCCATCCAAAAATGGCCAAGCTCATGGATAAAAATCAGAAACCCAAGCCCAAAAATGGCGAGAAGAATGTGAGCCAAAGAAAGTAACATGAAGGTCCTTATGTAATCGCCATCACGGTATCAGAAACGCGGGATTTGGTGCGAGTGTTGAGGGGTGCTGGAAGCGCGGTCAATGATTGTCGCATTTTTGCCATCAAGAATTTCGAGGCCCGAGTCGAGCAATAAAGACGCGCTTGTTGCTTTAAGCGCGCTGAAAACGAGCGATCAGAAGTCCAATACAGCCTGAAAACAAACAGGCAACCAGAGCGAGTGCAGCAAGAGGACCGTAGCAGAGCGCAATGATGCTGCCTGCGATTAAGCTGACCACTGTGTTGGTGGCGATGAGAAGTTTTTGCCCGGCCAGGAAGCGCGAAATGCGTTGCCAGCGGGTGATGGGCGCGGCGGGTGGAGGTGCTGGAAGCGGCGGCGCAGCTGCGATCGGGGCTGGAGGGGGAAGAGGAATTGGTGGAGGTAAAACCATCCCTTCTAACTGAAGCTTCTCTCTAACTTTATCTTCAAACAGCTTGTCAGGAAAAGTACATATGCCACTGCTGCTGAGATTGCAACGCAGCTCCGATATGTCAAACTGTAGCCGATGGAATATGGCTATCATTCCCCTCGACCTTACTATACGTTGGACCGCTTTCGTGCTTTCTTCTTCGACGAAATAATGCAAAGATTTCTCCATAATCGTCCCTAATTCCAATGGAGCGACCAATTCAATTTGGTCGCGAGGAAGTTTCACCAAGGCTACGACGGCAGCAACTCTCCTAATTAGTCTCTGAATGCTATCAAATTGTTTGTTTCTGATGATTGAAGCATCGCCCGGATCGCCTGTGAGTTTATAAAGATATCGAAAAATATTATCGGGGATTTTCCACTTCACATAACTACACCAAGGATCGTCGACATACCTGGTAAAAAGCTTAGAGTAGAAAGGGCCTCGGGCATTGGAATGAGCGATTGCGTCGTACGATGAGTCCATCAAACATTCAAGCACGATTTCCTGTATCCCATGAGGAAATGCTAATTCCTCTAACACGCAAACCGAGTTTTGCTGTGCGAGGGTCATTGAAGAAGTAGTTGAGCTAACAGCTGCCATCTCAGTCTCGTGTAATTTGGACAATGAATTTTAACAGGAAACTTAAATTAGTTGACAGACCAAATAAGTTCGCCTAGCGACTCAATTTTTTAATTGAGGCGCCAACTACCCTTCTCGAAGAAATGCGCGCCCTCAACCCCTTCACCCCCAACGCCGTCACAAACACCACCCCCAGCACAGCGGCGATGAGCCCGCTCGTCGAAAGCGCGACACCCCACGTACTCAAGATTGCGCGCGAGGCGGCGACGCCAACCGCACAAGCCACAATCCCCACAATCGGAGTCCACACAAGCAGCTGGCCGAGCCTCTGACAAAACAAGCGCGCTGTCAGATACGGCGTGACGAGCAGCGCGAGCACCACGAGTACGCCAACGGCACGGAAAGCGCCGATGCAAGTCAACGTCGTCAACACATAGAGCGCGATGCGCCACAGGGGAACAGAGAGGCCGAGTACCCGCGCGCACGATTCATCGAATGCGAGCAGCGCGAGTTTGCGGTGACACAGGGCAATCACACATACGTTGATGCACGCGATCAGCGCGGAAAGTTTTAGGTCGGTGAGTCGCAGGGCGTCTGGGTGGCCCATGACGGCTTCCACTCCCAGATGTGCGTGGTTGGTGAACAGTGTCACAAGCGTCATGCCGATCGCAAACAGCGCGCTGAATACGAGGCCGATGCTGGCGTCTTGCGGTTGCTTGAATGCGCGCGCGAGGAGTTCGGTGAGCGCTGCAGTCAACAGGGCTGCTACCCCTGCGCCGATGAGGAGCGTGGAGACATCTTCGAGCCCCCCGTTCCAAAAATACGAGGAGACGAGGAAAGCGCCGACAACGCCGAGCAGCGTGGTGTGGGAGAGCGAATTGGCAAACATGGCGAGCCGCTTGAGGACGATGAAAGGGCCGAGTAGGCCGCATGCCAAGCTGCAGCAAAGAAGCGTCGCGAGCTGAATTTCGTCGCTCATGAGACGCCCTTCGAACAGCTGTCCTGAAAAAATGCGCCCCAAGAGTACGCCAAAAAACTCAATAAACCCGGTTCCTGTGTAAGGATTCATAGCGTGGGTTGCCTTTGCGGGATGGGTTGCTGGTGCGGATCGCTTTGCGGATTGGAAAGCAGACGCGTGAGGCGCTCTTCGAGCTCGGGCGTCAAGATGTGCTCAATTTCTTCTGCGCTGCGGTGCACTTTCTCCGCTTGCACGCCGAGCTGATCGGTTAAGTAGACTTCCCAGAGGCGATGGAGGCGGATGATGCTCGTCGCTTTTGTGACGCCATCGGGTGTGAGACTGTAGCGTTTCTCAATGCGGGCGGCCCAGCCTTGCGCGACCAGCCGACGCAAGACAAAGCGCTTTAGACACCAGCGCTCCATTGCAACAAGACTCCCCTTTTTCCACAATTCTTTGAGGACATTTTCCTCGACACACCGGAGTCGAAACAAAAGGCGGCGCACCCAGCGAAAAGCCGCTCCTTTACGAGGGGAAAATAGGAGCGCTGAAAACGCAATGACGCTGCCGACAAGGACGATGGCAGGAC
>CAYGHT010000033.1:0-12359 GCA_964349755.1 uncultured bacterium | reverse complement strand
TTTCAGAGCCTCTGTGATCTCTGTGCTCTCTGTGGTTATATTTTTTTATTATCAAAGCCTCAAGTCGATTCTGGATCTTTTCTTTCCTCCGCTTTGTCTTGAGTGCAAAGAGCGGACGGAGCTTCGCTACTTTTGTGAAAGCTGCTGGCTGAAGAGCGCGCTTGCCGATCCGGTGGGCAGATGCATGCACTGCTTTCAGTTCATCGACGAGCCGTTTGGGATTTGCGGCATTTGCAAAACTGCCCCGCGCCTCAGTTCCCCGCGCGGCGGCGTCTTTGATCGCGAAGCGCCGATTGCACGGCTTGTGGCTCTTGAGGAATCGGTCGAGGCCATGGCGGCGTTTGCCTATTACCAGTGGCTTAAAATTCAAGGGCTCGAACCCGATTTTGTGGTTCCCATTCCGCCGCACAAAACCGCGATTGCGCGCAAGTTGGCTGCCCTTTTAGGCGTGCCTTGTCTGAAACTCTTTCGCAAAGTGGGTTGGCCGAATCCCCAAGAGCGATGGGAGCTCCGTTCAGAATTCGAGATGGAGATCGAAGAGGCCAACATCTTGCTTTTCGATGAGGGCTGCAGTCTTAAACAACTTCTGCTCGCCACACGCACCCTCAACAATGCTTTCCCAAAAAAAGCATATATCCTATCGTTGCTCGCATGATTGTTGTGCTCATCGTACTTGCTCTACTCGCAGTGCTTCTGACCCGCGGCGTTCGGATTGTGCCGCACCAGCAAGTTTGGATCGTGCAGCGGCTCGGGCGATTCCAGAGGAGCCTTGAGCCCGGCTTGAATTGGATCATTCCGGGCATCGATCAGGTGGCCTATCGCCATTCGATGAAAGAAGAGGCGATCGAAGTTCCCGAGCAGACGGCGATCACGCAAGACAACGTGAGTGTGATTCTCGACGGCATTGTCTACATCAAGATTTTCGATGCCATGGCCGCCTCCTACGGCGTGAAGGATCCCATTCACGCTCTGACGCAGCTCGTCCAAACCAACATGCGCTCCGAGATCGGGAAGATTGCGCTCGATAAGACGTTCGAAGAGCGCGAAGCGCTCAACGGTCGCATCGTCGCCGCCATCAACCAAGCGTCGTTGAGCTGGGGGGTGCGATGCTTGCGCTATGAAATCAAAGACATCAAGATGCCAGAGGACATCCGCAAAGCCATGGAGCTCCAGATGACCGCAGAGCGTCAAAAGCGAGCCCGCATTTTGGAATCCGAAGGCGTTCGACAAGCGGAAATCAACGAGTCGGAAGGCCACGCAAGAGCTGCCATCAATATGGCTGAGGGACACCGAACCAAAGTCGTTTACGAATCCGAAGCCGCCCAAATCGACCAAGTCAACCGCGCCAAGGGCGAGGCCGAAGCGATCGGCATGCTGTCGCAAGCCACCGCCGAGAGCATGAATCGCATTGCCGCAGCGCTGATGCAAGATGGCGGAGAGAGGGCCGCCGCATTTCAAGTCGCCGAAAAGTACATGGAAGCCTTCCAAAAACTCGCCAAAGAAGGCAATACGTTGCTCTTGCCAGCGAATTTAGCAGAGCCGGCTGCATTCATCGGCCAAGCGATGTCGATTTACGAGCAGGTGAAGAGAAAACGGCCGTTGGAAGAACTTCTAGAAAGAAAAACCCCGTCTTGAAGGAAGACGGGGATGGATTCATTGAGAGAGACGCTTAGAAACCAAGGCCGAGAGAAAACTCAGCGCCAGGTCCTGGCAGGTTGCTCACAGACATCGAGGATGCAGTGATTGCAACGGCTGGTTGGTACACGTCGAGTTGTGCGAATGTGCGCACGGTTTGGTGGCGGTTCATTTCGTAGCCTACGCTTACGCTCGGGATCAATCCGTCGAAGTTGTTTGCAACGTCGGCTTTCTTGATTCCGCCCCAAGCGAGACCCGCTCCGGCGTAAAGAGTTTGGGCAGCTGTGCTATTCCAGTAGCGAAGATACGAGATCTTCGGTGCTGTATAGACGTAGTGTTCGGTGTCGCTCTTTTTCAATTCGCGTGTGTAGTTCGCTGAAAAATCTACAGCGCCTTTGCCGAGCGCCCAGCGGTAGCCGAGGCCAACACCTGGCAACGTTTCAAAGTGGTTGATCGCATCGGAATCAGAAATGCCCATGCGGACATAACCAAACGAGCTGCGCATAGCTGGTTGTTCAGCCATTTTCATTTGCAGTGGAAGCGATGTTGATGGTTGGCCCACCGGCGCTTCTTGTGCGAACCCAAGGGCTGCGGTGAGAGAGAGAATTGCGGTTGCGAGTTTCGATTTCATTGTTACCTCCGTTTGTAGTGGAAAGCGACATTATGAAATTACGATGTGATTTTCGCAATTAAAATAAAAATTACGTCGAGGTAAAATTATTTTAACTCGATGTTTTTGCGCGCTAGTTGCACTTGTTTGCGCAAAATGTCGTCCACTTGGATTAGGTCGGAGATTTTATTCCACGCGTGAAGGACGGTGGAGTGCGCTTTGCCGCCAAAATTAGTTGCAATTTTCTGGAGCGTATCATCGATGAGCTCTTTGGCCAAATACATCGCCACTTGGCGCGCTTGTACAACCTCTTGATGGCGCGACTTGGTGGTGAGTTCCGCTCTTCGCACTTCAAAGACGCTCGCTACAATGTGCAAAATGCTTTCCACGGAGATTTTTTTTGTGGTGGTTGGCATCTGGAACATTTCGTCCAAGATCTTTTCCACGATCTCTTGCGTCATTTCTTGCGACATCAGCCTGGAGTGCGCAGACAAGCGATTGATCGCTCCTTCAATTTGCCTCACGTTATTGTAGATGTGCTCCGCGATGAAAAAGGCAATCTGATTGGGAATGTTGAGCCCGCGCGATTCGGACTTGTGCTTGATGATCGCAACGCGGGTCTCAAGATCGGGGATTCCCATCTGGGCGACGAGACCCCATTCCATGCGAGCCACGAGTCGCTCTGAAAGTTTGAGATGAGACGGCTGCTTATCGCACGTGATCACAATTTGCTTATTTTGATTGATGAGCGCCTCAAATGTGTTGCAAAACTCCTCTTCAAAATTGAGTCTATTTTGCAAGAACTGGATATCGTCCACGAGGAGCACATCGAGACTGCGATAAAACCGCTTCATCTTGTCGATGCTCTTTGAGCGAAGCGAGTCGACAATCCCATTGATGAACGCCTCTGTCGTAATTACCTGGACGCGCAAATTGCGGTGATGTTCTGCGACATAGTGGCCAATGCTGTGGAGTAAATGGGTCTTGCCCAGTCCCACACCGCCGTGCAAAAACAGCGGGTTATACGACTTGCCAGGCCTTGCCGCAACGCCAATTGCTGCCGACTTCACAAACTGATTCGATGGCCCTTCGATGAAGTGATCGAAGGTGTAAAGAGGATTGAGGTGGAGATCGTGTTGAGGAGGCGCTTGGGTCTCTTCCATCTTCACTTCTTGATTCTCTTGCCCTGGCGCTTCATCGCGTAGGTCGGGAATCATGAAGAAAATCGCCGGATCGCCTGTGTGCTTCAACGGCAAAAAGTCGGCCAACACTTCCTTAAAATTATCGAGCAAATACTCCTGAACAAACACATTGGGCACTTCCAGCACAATGGAGTCCACGGTCCCACGCACAAACCGAATCGGAGCAATCCAATTGGAAAACTCTGCGCTGCTACACCGCTGTTGAATGAATTCAACAAATTGAGTCCAGCAGTTGTTATGGGTTTCAAGCTCGAGCATGTAGGGACCTATCGCGAGGTGTTGAGAGTCGTTGGTTTCATCACTGTAACAAGAGCTAGAGAAAATGGGTAGAGGGGATTGGTGTGTTCGGAAAGATGACTTTGGCTTGCGCCAGTACTTCGTCTCGAAAATAACGGCTGAGTTCGTTGAGTGTGCGCAAGTCAACTTGGCGACCTACAATGGAGCGCAATTCTGATTCCATATCGACAAGCTCAAAAAGAGAAGGCGTGTGATTTGTTTCGAACTGCACCAAGAAATCGACATCGCTCGAGTCTTTAAAACGAGCGGTCAGGATGGATCCAAATAACGCCAGCGAGGCGATGTGATGCTTCTCGCAAAAAAGCCGAATCTTTTTGTCATCTAGAGAAATGGGGATGGTTTTCATAGAACACGGCCTTGATGTAAAGGTTGCTCGATGAAAGCGAAAGGCCCCAAGGTAGTCCTTGAGGCCAAGCGCCGGTAGGGTAGTCCCGACCCACTTATGCCTTCATTTTAAGAAGGCTTGTCTTTTTCTGCACTAAATTGCGAGTCAACCCGCAAGCGCATGGACAGAGAGCATCGGCGGTTTTTCTTTTTTATTCTCTGCTAGTTGTGCGGGCTTAATTTCGTCATAAATTTTCTGGAGCTCGCCATTACTTAAAAACTCTAGGAGGAACATGCGGATGTATACTTCCTGGGCAGGGTCTGGATGTATTTGGCCTTTTTCCCATTTTACAATGGCCGCATGAGAAACACCCAAATGGGCTCCAAATTCTGTGGTAGACATGTCCATGTATTTGCGCATGAATCGAAGTTGGCCACCAGTCAAGCGATATGGTTGATGGATGAGTTCTCTTAAGACAAATAGCTGAAAGGCGTTCATATCGATGTCGATGACCCAAACGCCCAAGACTTTTTTCAAGGGGCAGTCGATCAGCTCAATAGGAAATCCGAGGTCTTCGTAAATGAACGTTTCGCTTTTTTTGTCTTTCACGGTCTTCTTTTTGGTAAATTAGCGACGCTGCTATTTTGCTTCCCGCTACTGCGAATGGCTAGCTCTTGCGACCAGAGCAGCGAGTAACTCGCCAATCTTTTGACGAGCTTTCGGATCGGTCAACTGGCCATTCTTGTCGAATTTGTCTTGAGCAGAAGCGATCATCAGCTCAGGACGATTCAGCGCATGCATGTTGAGAGTGACAAAGACCTGTCGCAAATGGTACTGCGCTCGCGCGGTACCCAGTATTCCGGGAGAGGCTCCCATGATTGCAACCGGTTTATTATCCCACGAATTGTCCCCATACGGGCGCGATCCCCAATCGAGCGCATTCTTTAGCACGCCGGGTATCGAATAATTGTACTCGGGGGTCGCAATCAAAATCGCATCTGCAGCGCGGATCTTGGCTTTGAAGTGAGCGACTGTTTGAGGTAAGTTGGCCTCTTCGTCTTGATTGTACAAGGGAATGCCTGCGAGATCAAAGATCTCCAGACGGCAGTGAGGAGGAGCTGCTTCGAGCGCCGCCTGCAAGAGGCCGCGATTGTATGATTGTTTGCGCAAGCTGCCCGCGAAGCTTAAGATAGAGATTCTCTTTTCCATGCAGTCTGTTATGTCACAGGCTAAGCAATAAAACAAGAAGGCGTGGGGGCCCAAGCTCTCATTCAACCTTGTCCATTAACTCCACAAACTCCTATCATCTGCTCCCATGTATAAAATTCTCAGCCTTCTCGTCTTCTTCACTGCGTCGCTTGCTGCGCTTCCTCCGCCTGCTGATCTGGATTTGCTCCAAGGAACTCTTCCAAACGGTCTTGCGTACTACATTCGCGAAAACCATTACCCGGCGAACAAAGCTTCGATCCGCCTTGTCGTGAAGGTGGGCTAGGTGCATGAGCGCGAAGACGAGCGGGGGATTGCCCATTTCATTGAGCATTTGACGCTGGCGCGCGGCTCGAAGCATTTTAAGGATTACGAGGCGATCAAGTATCTCGAGTCGGTGGGGGCATGGTTTGGAGCCGATACCAATGCGATGACCTCTTTTGAATCGACGCGGTACTTGTTGGACATTCCGCTCGATCAACCAGGTGTGCTCGATCAAGCGCTGTTGATTTGTGCCGATGTTGCGGGAGCTGCGAACATTTCGGGCGTTGGGCTTGAGAAGGAGCGGACTGTGGTGCTCGATGAGCTGCACCGCTATGAGTCGAGTCAATATGCGGGCTATTGGGATCAGATCATGGAAGCTGGAATGCCCGGCTCGCTCTATGCCAAGCGTTCACCCATTGGGCTTGAGACGGTCATTCGGACGATTTCAGCGGAAAAGCTCCGCGCGTTTTATACGCGGTGGTATCGGCCCGATCGGATGGCGGTTGTTGTGGTGGGCGATGTCGATGCGTCTGTTGTAGAGCGCAAAATTCAAAGTCTTTTTGGCTCTCTGATTTGTCCTGAGGAGCCAGCTCTAGAACCTGTGCTGGATGTCCAGACTTCCGGAAACGTCCGTGCAGTGGTGTACACCAAGCCGGCAATTGAGCATGCCGTCATCGATCTGATTGCGTTTTCGCAAGACAAAACAAAGCACTCGTTTGAGGAGGGGTTGAATGAAGCGATCTGCTCGTGCGCATTGAACGAGATGCTCGAGGCTCGCCTGGAGAAAAAAAGCGCCGAAGATGCAAAGCTGATAGGAACGTTTGTGAAGAGCGACACATTGAGCGGTCGTACGGACTATGTGAGGGTTGGGGCTGGACTGTTTGATGGCCTGGAGCAAGAAGGAATTGTGGCATTTCATGAAGAGCTCGAGCGCGTTCGTAAAGACGGGTTTAGCCGCGCCGAATGGGAACTGTTTTGTCAGATTCAAGAAGAGCGGACTTACGAATGTTTAGCGAATCTCGACCGAATCGAGCACCAGGAATTTGCCTCTGGTTACATGGAGCACTTTTTAATTGGAGAAGGGGAGATTATTCCTCCGAAGCGGTGGCTCTTTGAGACGTGGCTCGAGGCTTTGCGCGCTTATACACTGACCGCAGTCAACGACTCGATTGCAACCTCGTTATTCATGAATCCATCGGTTGTGATGTTTAGATCCCCGAAGGAAACGTTATTCGATGAGCCGAAGCTTCTGGAATTTTTTAAGGAGACGCGAGACGCAAGCGCTCCGATTGAGAAAATGGGGCTTCTTTTCAATGGTGCACCCACATTGGCCCCGGGGAAAATTGTTCAAGAACGGGAGAGTGCGGGATTTACCGAGTGGACGCTGAGCAATGGCATTCGGGTTTGGTTGAAGCGAACCGATCTCGTTCACGGGTACGTCGATCTTTTGGGCTGGGCAAAAGGGGGCTTTGCGAGCTTTGACGAGGGCGTTTTGGCGTCCGCAATGGCTGGCTGCTCGTATGCGTCCATTTCAGAAAGGCCGTATGAACTCAAGCAGATGATGGTTGCGAAGGGTCTCTATGCCGGTCTCTCGATGAATCCTGCATCGAGGTCGGTGTATGCTGGAGGCTCAAGCAAAGAGATTGAGCTTCAGCTCCAACTCCTCCACGCACAATTTACGGCAATGCATTTTCATTCTGAGACGTGGAAACGACTCGTGCAGCTATGTCAACACGATGAGGCTGTGCGAAACAATGATCCCGAACGGGTTTTTGGGCAATTCGTTGCCGATACGAATAGCCAAAGCCACCCGTTCATGCAGCCGCTAGACGTCAAAGCGCTGGATGAAGAGCTCGCTCGGAGTACGTTTGCGACAAGTTTTGGATCTCCGCAGGAGTTTTCATTTGCGATCGTAGGGGATTTTGAGCCCCTAGAATTAAGGCGGCTTGTCGAAACGTACATCGCCTCGCTGCCAATGGTTCAAAAAGAGCCGCTTGGCAGTGTCCAAATTCCACCCATGTTTCCCACTAAGACGATCGAGAAGGACTTGCACTTAGGGGACGCCACGGTCGCCACCGTCATCATGACCATTCCATATGAGCCAGCGAAACTGTGGGCGAAATTCCGAAGTTTTATAGAAGGGGGCGCAATCGGCAAAATCCTCGAGCAACGGCTCATGGATGTGCTCCGCATTCAGCTAGGACAGACCTACGGTGTGAGCGTACACACCAACGCCCCGTTTCTACCTGACCTGACAAACGGCGCTTCCCAAGTAATCTGGACCGCTGAGCCCAAAGACTACAAGCAGATGATTGGTCTGGTGCGTCGTGAATTAGCGCGACTTCAGCGCGAGCCTCCCTCCATTGAGGAAGTGAGAACCGCGAGGGCGCTCATCTCGCAGCAGCATCGCGATGATGTTCTCACCAACAGCTATTGGATCAACGCTGTCTGTCAAGCTGATTTGCTCGGCATTTCGCTCGAAGAGAAATTCGATTTTGAAGCTCACCTCCAGGCGCTCACGCCTGAGAGTCTGCATATCGCTGCGCAAATTTTGCTCGAAAGTCCGCACTCGTCGGTTCTGACGCATCTGCCGGAGTAGGCGCTTTTCATACATAAATGAGCCAAATGAGCCAATTAATCATTCGGAATTGGCTCAATTGGCTCACAATTGGCTCACTTCCAATTGTGAGCCAATTGCGACATTCTATGTAACACGCTTAAAATAAGCGTGATACATCGAATTGGCTCACGGCTCTGGATTTACGAATACGCAAGCACGAGCGCCGCAGCCTGCGACGCGATCTCTGGCTGCGCGGTTTTTTCGAGCTGCATGGCTTGGACGAGGCCTTGACGCTTGTAGCCGAGCATGAAGAGGGCTTTGGCGCGGTTGAGTTGGGTAGGTAAATGGGTTGGATCTGCTTTGAGGGCGCGGTCTAAAAAGTCGAGGGCTTTTAGGCCGTTGCCCATTTGAAGGTGGAGTGCTCCTACGGTTTGGAGATCGTAGGGGTTTGGCTCTTCGAGCACGGCTAGGGCGTCGAAGAATGTCAGGGCGACGTCGTAGATGCCTTGCTTGATGTAGGAATAGGCGACGAAGCGGAGGTCGCTGAGCTCTTCTTCGCTCCAGCCTAGGATTTCTAACCAGCGGTTTTCGCCCACGCTATCCCCGTTGATATTGGTGGCGGCGCGCGTTGATGAGCGTCAAGGTGCGGTCGAATTTTTCAATGCATTGGAGAAGCGCGCTTAGGGCATGCCGCTTTTCGGCGTCTTCGTCTTCGTCGTCGTTAGAGCGTTTCTGTTTGCCTTTTCGTTTGTTGAGCGCGTCTTCGAGGGCTGCGAGTTTATCGCTGTCGGCATCTTGTTTTTCGTAGGAGCCGAGGGAGGGGACGAGTTGGTAGGAGAAAAGGGCGCGGTTGTTGGCGTCGTAGCCAGGTGGCGCAGCGAAAAGGGCCCAGTCAGCAGTTTTGCTGAGCGAGTAGCGTTGATCGAAATCGGATGGAGTGTAGGGCTTGGTGACGGAGACTTCGGATTTGGTGGGGATCCAGCGCGACTCGTCGATGAGGCGAACGTCCTTTAGGAGTTCTTGGTCCTTGGCGTACCGAATTGAAGTTTCGACGCCGAGGTTATCGATGGTGCGTGGCTTGATGCTCATGTACTTTGGGCTCCTTCAGTCACTTCATTCTAACAACTGTGGTTTTTTCTACAATCAATATCGACAACGGTCCGAACAGGGCGTGGAAGTGCGCGAAAAACAGAGTTAAGTTGTTAGTTTATAGGCGTTTACTGTGCGTAAAATCGCCCGCGAACCGGACCCTAAACCGCTGAGTTTTGAACAAGTTTCCCACAATTTTCCACAGCCTGGTTAATTGAACTCAATCGCTTCTCATTCCGTACTTTAAGCGATAAACTGAACGTCCAAATCCGGTGGGCTACTTGCGTAAAAAATGATTTCGTGGCTAACATGTGGAAAGACGTGGGAAAAACGATGACTTCATTCTTCTTTAGCGGTTCAACGGTGGCAAAGCTCGATGAAAAGGGCCGATTTGTGCTGCCACAGGAAATGCGCTATGGACTCGTCGAAGAGGGTAAATGCGAGTTTGTCATTGGGCTTGGACTTGGTGGCTGTCTTGCGATCTATCGAAAGAGCGCCATTGAAAAGATCGTCGCTAAGTTTCGGACGGTTCAGCACATGGCTCAATACCAAAAGTTCTTCACCCTTTTTTTCTCAACGCTCCACCCAACTGCGTGCGACAAGATCGGCCGCGTGGGACTGCCGCTACCGCTTAAAAACGCCATTGGAATGAACAAAGAGATGGTGATTGCGGGCGTGATGGATAAGATCGAGCTGTGGCCCAAAGAGCTCTACGATAAAAATCTCAAGACGCTTCTCGATGGGACGTCGCCTGACTTTAGTTTGGCCAAGATGACTGAAGAGGCGTTTTCGCTTCTCAATGGGGTGGAGCCACGTTCAGCTCCCCAGGCCAATGCTCCAGAGTCCACACTGAATCCACTCTACTTTGAATCCAGCCCAAAATGAGCTCGAAGCGCGCCCACACTCCGGTGTTGCAGGCAGAGGTGATTGAAGCGTTTCGCGGAGTGCATACGCCCATTTTTTTTGATGGAACAGTGGGAGCCGGTGGTCACGCCGCCGCCCTTTTAGCAGAGCATCCCGAGATCGAACGCTACCTCGCGTGTGATCGGGACGCGCATGCGCATGCGGAGGCAAAGGTGCGGTTGGAGCCTTACGGGAAAAAAGTGGAATTCATTCGAGGGAGCTACTCCCAACTTCCTCGCTTTCTCAAAGAGCGCAAACTGACGAGCATTCAGGGGTTCTTGATCGACATCGGTCTTTCTTCGATGCAGCTGGACACTCCTGAGCGAGGGTTTAGTTTTCGGTTTGAGGGGCCGCTGGATATGCGGATGGACGACACCGCGTCGATGACTGCTGAAGAACTGGTGAACCGCTCATCGGAAAGAGAGTTAGAAACGATGTTTCGGGAGTTTGGCGAAGAGCCCCGCGCCCGTCAAGCGGCCCAGGCCATCGTCTATGCGCGGCGAAAAAAGAAGATCTTGACGACGCAGGACCTTTGCAAAGCGCTCGAAAGCACGCTCAAACGTCGCGGCAAACTCCATCCGGCGACGCTGGTGTTCCAGGCGCTGCGCATTGCAGTGAACGATGAGCTCGGAGAGCTCTCTCGCGGCTTGGATGCAGCAATCGATTGCTTAGCGCCAAAGGGCAGGCTTGCAGTGATTGCGTTCCATAGCTTGGAAGATCGAATTGTCAAGCAGCGGCTTCGGCGCGCATCGGACGAAGAGCAATTGAGGCTCATCGCGAAAAAACCGGTGATGCCAAATCAAAAAGAGCGAAGAGAAAATCCGCGCGCGCGCTCGGCGAAGCTGCGCGTTGCAGAGAAGGTGGGATAGTCTTATGTGGAATTTATTGACCGGGATCGGGATGTGCGCGAGCGTCTTTGGGTGTTTTTTATTTTCATATCTCGATACGCAAAACACGGTGACCGACTTGAAATTGCGCTTGCCGCAGCAAGAGAAAGCGCTTGGCGCTCTTCGCGAAGAATCAAAGCGACTTCGCTATGAAATTGGGCAGTTTGAGCGGCCCGACCATCTGATTGAGCTTGCACATCGTCCGGAATTTGGGCATCTTAAGCATCCGTTATTGAAAGAGATCTTGACCGTACCGGAAGCGATCGCCGCAAACGAATAACTGTAGCTCATGTCCGAACCTCCTCTTCAGTCTTCTGACCGCAAGCGCTTTGTCGCAGTTGTGGTGAGTTTGTCTTTTTTATTTTGTTTGGTTTTAGTCCGCTTTTACCAGCTCCAGATCGTCGAGGGCGCTCGGTGGAAAAAAGAGGCGCTCTCTCAGCATCAGTGTGTCGTGCAAGAGCCGTTTCGTAGGGGGGCATTTTTTTCCAATACATCGATCAAGCAGGGCCATCCGGAAGACGAGCAGCCGTTTGTGATGGACGTGCAGAAATTCCATCTGTTTGTCGATCCCGATTCGATCCCTGCGCCGCTTAAAGAGCCAGTGGCGATCGGATTGCAACGGTGTCTTGGGAGCTCAACGGTCGATATTGCTCAAGAGGTTCATCGCAAAAGCCGCAGCCGCAAAATTGCGATGTGGCTCTCGCGCGAGCAGCGTGAGGCAATCGAGGGGTGGTGGAAAGAGTTTTGTAAACAGAATAAAATTGTTCGAAACGCAATTTACTTCGTCTCGGACTATCAGCGCTCTTATCCATTTGGTTCTATGCTCGGCGCTGTACTGCATACAGTTCAAGAGCAAAAGGATCCGAAGACGCAGCAGGCTCTTCCCACAGGCGGTCTGGAGATGCTTTTCAACTCGTATCTGAAGGGCAAAAACGGCAGGCGGCTCATCGTCCGCTCGCCGCGTCACACCCTCGATACAGGAACTGTGCTCGAAGCGCCTGAGCACGGGGCGGATGTGTATTTGACGATGAATCACTATTTCCAGGCCATCGCCGAACGGGAACTTGAAAAAGGGGTCAAGGCGGTCAAAGGGCGCGGCGGCTGGGCGGTGATGATGGATCCGGTCAGCGGTGAAATCTTGGCGCTTGCCCAGACGCCCAGCTTTCATCCAGCTCGGTACTCCGAATATTACAACGATCCAGAGCTCTTGGAAAACACCAAAGTCAAGGCAGTGACGGACTGTTTTGAGCCGGGCTCGATTTTTAAACCCATCACGGCGGCGATTTGCTTGAAGGCGAGCGAAGAGCTCCTCCGCATCGGCAAAAAACCGATTCTTTCTCCAGAGGAATGGAGCCCCACTGCCGACGGTCGATTCCCTGGA
>CAYGHT010000032.1:0-12483 GCA_964349755.1 uncultured bacterium | reverse complement strand
AAGAGCGCGCTGTGTGAATACTGCGCGGTTGAGGGCGAATTAGTCCAAACTCCAGAAGTATGTAGCCACGAGTTTGTGAACTGCGTTGAGAGGACTTTGAGCGCGGAGAATACCAGCAAACACGACGATCGGCGTTACAACGAGCATCGATTTTGCAAACAGTCCAAAGAGCGTTGAGCGAATGCCTACTTGTATAAGCACCGTTCCCACTAAGACAAGCAAATGGTTAGCCTGGAGTGCGACCAACTCATACGTTTTAGAAGAACAGCTCTCCGCTCGTTCGTCTGCCTTTCGGCTCAGGTATGAGATTGTTCCGCCTGCGATGATGCCTTGCAGAAATGTTGCCATAGACCAAATAATGTACTCCAATCTGGGAATTAAGCTCGATACACATTTAAATTGCCCAAAAAAAACCTTGTCATCAGTATCCTTGAGATATGACCTAGAGAAGGCCTACAACAAGACCGACCTTATGAAATGTTTAAATTGCGATGGCAATCAATTTGAGGAAAAAACCTGTCGCTTCACCCCAGAAATCAAAGAGGAAGAAGTCGAAGTAATCGCTCCGGCTATGGTTTGCTCTCATTGCGGGGATTATTTGATGGACAGTGAGCAGATGAGTCACTTAATGAAAATGGCCGCAGATGCATATCGCAAAAAGCGTAGCAAAATCGACTGAAATTTAATTCTTGCAAGAGCGACCCCAAACCCGCTAGTTTGAGAAATTCTCCAGGAGGCATCCACCCGTGCTCGGCGTCTTTCTCGATACAGAGACCAATGGCTTGAATGCCAGCATTCACAAGCTGCTGGAAATTGCCTATGTGCTCATCGATCTCGAAACGGGTGAAGAAAAGGCGCGCTACCAAGCTGTCGTGCATCAAAGCGCGGCTGTGTGGGCGACGAGTGACCCCGAAAGCCTCAAGATCACCGCCTTTCGGTGGGAGGAGGTCGAACGAGGAGAGGATGCTAGCGAGATTGCCCGCGTCATCACCGAGATGTTCAAGCGCCATAACATTCAGCGAAAAAAAGCAGTGTTCATCTGCCAAAATCCGTCATTTGACCGGGTGTTTTTCGGCCAGCTGATCGACGCAAATGCGCAAGAAGCGCTTCGGTGGCCCTACCATTGGCTCGATCTTGCTTCAATGTACTGGGCGCTTGCAATGGATGGGGCGAAGCTACGGGGAGAGCTCTTGCCTTGGAAAACTGGGTTCTCGAAAGATTCGATTGCGAAGAGGTACAAGTTAGCTCCGGAAAGAAAACCTCATCGCGCCATGAATGGAGTAGAGCATTTGGTGCTGTGCTATACGGCGGTCGTTGGGTTTCCTAAACTGCATCATCACAATTCTGGCTCTGGCTTGATAACACAGGCTCGTGGTGGAAAGGGATTGGGACCTTTCTCGTGACTCTCTTCCAGTAACTGCGCTTCTTCTTTGAAGTCTTCATCTAAAGGCAGTCGATTCACATCGATCTGTTCATTAGGGAATGGTTCTCTAAATTCTTCAAATTCAAACGATTTTACCAATGAAATAGCTGGAAGATCGGTAGAAGGACTAGATCTATTTGCTGCAGCAGATGGAGCGAATAGCGCAGCCACGTACATTGGGTCTATGAAATCCTCCGGAAGAAAAGCGTCTTTGTTGTCATCTTGTTTAATTATCTGAAGGTCACCGCAGCGTGTAGCAATCAAAGCGCCATATCTAACATAGGTGTCAATCCTCCTCTCTGGTCTTACGCGTTCAATTCTCACTATATATTGGATGCAATCCGTTGCGTAGGCAATGATCCTGCTGACTAATGTGTTATGCCCGAATAATGCATGGCGATGTGATCGCATTTCCAAAACTCTAAAAACATCATTCCGCGATTGAAGCTCTATAGGATGAGGCGATATATTATCCGCTATTTCGCCCTTTACCTTCCTCTTTTCTGTCTTAGAATGTTCCTGAGATGGAGATTCAAATCGTACACAGACAGAACTTTGGCTTGAAAGTAAGCTCAGACTCATGCTCATTGCGCTTCTCCTTATTTTTTATGCAAAAGCATTATCGCCTTAAATTAAGTATTTGTCAAGACACAAAAACGCCAATAATAACAAACAATTGCTGTAACTATTCAGGTGGGTGGCTCTGAGCGCAAGTTGTTTAACCACAGAGCTCACAGAGGCCGCGAAACGCGGCGAAAAACGTACGCATTTCCTTAGCTTTTATCGCGCTTCATGACTTCTCTGTGCGCTCTGTGATCTCTGTGGTTCAGCAATTTGCAGTTTTCTCCCCCCACCTGAATAGTTACCAATTGCTTTGATTATAGGTCACTTCCACCATGCTCGATGGCAAGGCCCTCATCAAGCACGAGCACGTTTAGGTCTTGGATGAATAGAGAGTTCGAGGCCAATTGCATCAAGAACAGCCAACAGGTTGAAGAAGCGAGGATTTCCTTTGAGCGAAAGCGTGCGATAAAGATTCTCTCTGTTCAAGTCGGTTTCTTCTGCTAGCCAGCCCATTCCTCCTCTTGCTTCAGCGATGTCTCGAAGCGCAAGAAGAAAGACGTGAGGATCGTCATCATAAATTGCCGCATTGAGATAGGCCGCAGCTTCTTTTGGAGAGCGCAGTTGTTTTAGAAGATGCTCTTTATAATTCTTTGCTTTGACCATACTTACTTCCCCTTAAGCGAATTCTTATAAAGTTCCCAATACTCTTTCGCTTGTTTAATGTCTCGTTTCTGAGACTTCTTTTCTCCAGCACACAAGATGATAACGACCGTGTCCTTGAGCTTCCCGTAGTAAATTCGATATCCAGGGCCGAAATCAATTCGTAGTTCGTGGACGCCATCCCCCACCGGCTTGCAATCGCCGTGATTCCCAAGTCGGAGTCGGTTAATCCGCATCCTTGCGGTATTGCGGGCTGTTACGTCGAGGGTTTCTTCCCATTGTAGGTAGGGCGATTTCCCTGGGGCAATCTCGAGATAAGAGACTTCGATATTCATAACCTCAGTTGTAGCGTATTAGCTACAAATTTGACAAGCGTTTTTGCTTGGCTCTTTAATGAAGTTCGAGCATTAGATCCCCAGCTGTTTACACAGATCATCAAAATTCCTCGCTTTCTTAGTCTTCCCCTTTCTCGCATCTTCCATTGCTTTACGCGTCTTCCGCAAGTAGCGATGCAGGTGAGCGCAAGTGAACCGGCCCGGAGGGCAAAATGGCTCAAAAGGGCGATTTTTCTGGGGGCAGGACTTTTGCAACTGGTTCATGTTATTTGCCGCTAATACGACGCTTTCTCGAGCTTGACCTTGCCGCGAAAGACCCGATACGTCCAGAACATGTAGGCGAAGACGAGCGGAATTCCGATTGCGACGACCACCAGCAGAATTGCGAGGGTCGTGGGCGACGATGCGGAGTTGTAGATCGTGAGGTTGTTATTCACAGGGTCGATGGTCGAGCGGACCAGCACGGGAAATGTCCCGAGGGAAAATAAAACGAGCAAAAACGAAATGGCTGCGGCGGAAGAGCCGAAGGCCCAGCCGAAGTTGCCTTTTCTCACCTGGTAAGGAATATTAAAAATGGCTGCAACAGATGCAAGGGGAAGCGCTCCTAAAAGCGGCGTTTCGGTGATCGCTGCTGTCATGTGGGGCATGAACAAGAAGGTCGCGGCGGTGGTGATCACATACCAGAACAAAAAGAAAGCGATTGTCGGGGTGACAAGACGCTGCACGAGCACATTCGCCTCTCCTTCTGTCTTCAACGTGAGATACAACGCTCCGTGCATGGCAAAGAGCGCAACGGCGGTGATTCCTACAAGCAGCGTGTACGGGCGGAAGAAGAGGGAAAAATCGCCTACGTAATCTTGGGCGGCGTTTAAGGGAATTCCTTCGATGGCATTGCCGAGCACAAGGCCTAAGACAAAGGCCACTAGAATCGACGAGATGCAAAATACACAATCCCAGATTGAGCGCCACCGCTTGGATTCGATTTTGCTTCTAAATTCGATGGCGGCGGCGCGGAACATGAAGCCTGCGATGATGAACATGAGGAGCGAGTAAAAGCCAGAGAAGACGGTTGCATAGACGTTGGGAAAACCGGCGAAGAGGGCTCCGATGACGACGACAATCCACACTTCGTTGCCGTCCCAGACGGGACCGATCGCGTTGAGGAAGAGGCGGCGCTGTTCATCGGTGCGAGCAAAGAGGTGCAGAGAGCCAACGCCGAGATCAAAACCGTCGAGAACGGTGTAGAACAGAATCGAGAAGCCGATGACCATGTACCAAAGGACTTCGAGTTCCATTATACCTCTCCTTGAGGTGTGTAGCGGTCGCGGTAGACGAGATCGTCTGGAGAAGAGCGCACTTCTTCGGGGCCATGCTTGATCTTCCGATCGAGCAAAAACAAAAAGAGGACGAAAAGCAAAATATAGACGGAGATAAACATGATGATGGAACCGGCCACTTGTGGCGCGCGGATCGAGGTGGAAACGCCTTCGCTGGTTCGGAGAATTTTCCAGACGAGCCAGGGCTGACGCCCTATTTCGGTGGAGATCCAGCCAGCTTGCTGACCGATGTGAGGGAGTACGACAGAAAAAACCATCGCCCAAAGGAGTCTGCGGTGTTTTTCTAAGGCGCCGTTTCGCCAATGCCAAAGGCCGAGCAAGACGATCGCGGTCATGAGGCCCCACGTCAGGACCATCAGGTGATAGGTTTGGAACACGACAGGGACGTTTGGCCACTCATCGCGCGGAATCTGGTCGAGTCCGACGACGGGCGTCGTCCAGTTGAGGTGGACCATGAAGCTCAGGCCGCCTGGAATGGAGAGCGAATGGACGGTTTCTTTCGCGGCGTCTACCCAACCGATTGCGGAAACGGGCGTGTTGGGAGCTGTTTTGTAGATGCCCTCGAATGCGGCGAGTTTGGCGGGCTGGTATTTAGCGATGAGTTTGGCGCTTCGGTCTCCAGAAAATAGCTGGAGCGCGCAGCAAATGGTGGCCACGACGAGTCCCATCCGCATCATCGAGCGGGCAATGGAGAGGTGCTTGCCTTTTAGGTAGTAGAAGGCCGCTACACTGATGACAAAGAACGCTCCCGTCAGCCAGCAGCCTAGGATCACGTGCAAGAGCCGATCCATCGAAGAGGGGTTAAATACCATGGCCCAAAAATCGGTGATGACGGCGCGCGGGCCGGTGGGCGATTCTACGATGATGTGACCTGCGGGAGTCTGCATCCAGGAGTTGGCGACGAGGATCCATACGGCGCTAAAGTGGGCTCCGAGCGCCACGCAGATCGTGGAAAAATAATGGAGCTTAGGGCCGACTTTGTCCCAGCCGAAGAGAAGCACGCCGAGAAAACCCGACTCTAGAAAGAAGGCGAAAATCCCTTCTGCGGCCAGAGCGCTCCCAAACACATCGCCGACAAAGCGCGAGTAGCGGGACCAATTGGTGCCAAAGGCAAAGGATTGGACCATGCCGGTAGCAACGCCGAGGGCGAAGGTCAGGGCGAAGATCTTGATCCAGAACGTGGTCATTTCCTTGTACTTCTGATCGCGCGTCTTGAGGTAGAGCCCCTCCATGATTACGAGCATGAGCCCGAGGCCAATGCTGATTGGCGGGTAGAGGTAGTGAAAGCAGCTGTTGATCGCAAATTGAATGCGCGAAAGGAATAAAACGTCCATAACAAGCCACTTTCGCTCAACTTTTTTCTTAAAGTCAATGGATGATTTGGTATAGAGGGCTTATGAGATGGCTTTGCCTCATCGCCCCTGCCCTGCTGTTTGCTGACCCCTCTCTGGAGCGCCTCACGCTCCAGCGAGCAGAGGAGATCGCGCTCGAATGCAACAAGCAGTTCCTCATCGCCAAGGAGGCGACTTACCAGGCCGAGCAGCGGACGGGCCAGGCCGTTTCGAAGTGGTTGCCTGCCATCCACTTCAGAGCGGAGTTTCGCCAGATTGAGAAGGAAGAGATCTTCTTCAATATTTTCTCTGCGACGCTCCCCTTCAGCCATCGGGGCTACAGCACCATCTTCCAGCTCAATCAGCCGTTGTTTTCAACTGACTTGCTCTTTGGCCTGAAATCCAAGCAGCTGGAAAAACGGGCGATCGCCTTTGAGCAAGCGAACACTAAAAATGAGCTGCTCAAAGCGGTGCGCGACAATTACTACGCGGTTGTTTCGGCGCAAATTTCTCTCGAGATCAATCGGGAAAACGTCGATTACCTCACCTACGCCCTGAAAAAGGAAGAAGAGCGGCTCGAGGCGGGCAGCTCGACGCCCTTTGAGGTGAATCAAAGCAAAACAGCGGTGGCCAATGCGATTTCTGAATACTACTCTTCGTTAAGAATTCTAAAAGACACGCGCAACGCTCTGATCTTGAATCTAGGCGTCGATCCCATGCTCGAGTGGTCCATGGAGCTGAGCCACAACCGGATTCCGTTCTTGTCGATTCCAGAGCTCGCCCTCAAGCTGCAAGAGGTCCAAAGCAAGTATCACTATAGGACGAACAACTTTTCGAGTACTGCCGATTTTACGCGCCATATCCATGCCATCGATCGAGCGAAGAACTTGATTTTGTTTTCGCCTCAAGAGGTGGACGACTATCTCGCTGAAGCGCTGGAGCGAAGGCCCGATTTGGCGAGCAAAAAGCTGTTGGTGGGCGTCGCCGAACAAAACTTACGCTCCAAGCAAGGGACGTATCTGCCTCAAGTTTCTGGGTATGCTCGGTACTCTTACAACGACATCACAATGGGAACCGTGCCGTTTTTTAAAGAGACGATGAACGCCTCGTGCGGCATTGTCTTGAGTTGGAACCTATTCGACAGCTTCCTTCGCGAAGGGGAGATTCGAGAAGCTCGCTCACAACGAACGTCGACAAGGCTGCAGTACAAACAGGAGTTCCAGAAAATCGAAGTGGAGATCCGCAATGGTTTGTATCAGCTCGAAGAGGCCATCTTCGGCTATCTTTCGTCCAATGAAGCGGTGCTCTTGGCCGAGCAAGCCCGCTTCCAGGCCCAAGAAAAACTCGAGTACGGAAGAATTTCGACGCTGGAGTACCGCGATTCGGTCAACCAGCTCGCGCAAGCCAAAAATTCGCGCAACCGCAGCAGCTTTGAGCTCATCGCCGCTTACTACGAGCTCCGTTTTGCAACAGCCGCGGATGCCGCCGGATCGGAGTAGAAAAAGATAGAGGCGGGCAGGGGCACGGGCACGCACACGGGCACGAAGGGTTTAAAGGATTCGTGCCCGTGCCCGCCTCTACACGGAGCCAGTTGCAACTGGCTCCACGTAAAAAAACTTCCTTGATCCATTGTCCAAAGTCCAGTAAAACTCAAGACACATCCTATGACCTTTTTGCACTCATTTACTCCCTTCATCGAAGTGTTGATCATCGCCATTTTGCTCAATTACTTGCTTTCGTTCTTCTGGAACACAAAGTCGATGGATTTGGTGCTGGGGTTTTTTGCGTTTTTAGTGATTTTGGCCATTTCGAGTTGGCTGAATCTGCCGGTACTGCATAAGATTTTGGTTCTGATCGGGAATGTGGCGGTGATCGCGGTGATCATCATCTTTCAGCCAGAGCTCCGATTGGCTCTGTCTAAGCTCAGCTTGAAAAGCAAGCGCTCGCGCGAGATGACTGAATTCGATCGATTTCTCGATCAGCTAGCCAACTCCGTTTACCGAATGGCCGAAAAGCGGATCGGAGCGCTCATCGCGTTGGAAAACGAAGATTCGCTCGAAGAGTATGCTCATAAAGCAGTCCTCGTGCAGGGGGAATTTTCTGCAGAGCTTTTGGAGACCATTTTCTCCATGAATACGCCCCTTCACGATGGGGCGGTGATCTTGCGCGATCAAACGATCTTAGCTGCAGCTGTGATTTTGCCACTTGCAGAGGACTCTGCTCAGCTCTCGAAATCGATGGGAACACGTCATCGAGCGGGATTGGGCTTAAGTCATATGACCGATGCGTTGGTGATTGTGATTTCAGAAGAGAGTGGCAAAGTTTCGCTTGCTCGTGAAGGGATCATGACGCGAGGGATCAAGATCGATCGATTCAAAGGGATTTTACGGAGCATTTTTCATGCCCCTGCAAGAGCGCACCCTCAGAAGAAATTCAATTTCTGGGAATGGCTTAAAGCATGAAAACATGGCTTCGTTACTTTTTCATTGAGAACTGGCAGCGCAAACTCATTTCGTTCATTTTAGCGATGGTGATTTGGATGGTCGTCAACCATTCCATGACAGTCACTAAAACCATCGCCAACATCCCCGTGCGCATTACGCATCTATCTGCTGGAAAAACGATTGAAGGGATGCAAACCAATGGTTTTCTCGATCGACATGTTTCCTTGACCATTACCGGAAATAAAACACTTCTCGATGAGCTGTCCGAAAAAGATTTGAGCGTAGAAATTGACGCCCAAAACAAATCCGAGGAGTGGATTGCGGTGATTGAAAAAAAGAATCTGGTGAGCGAAAACCCGGAGCTCCACCTCGACCAGATGATCTCTAAAGTCGCGCCGCTGACCATGATTTTGCATCCTACAAAATTGATTACAGAAAAAATTCCAGTCTTGATCACAGAACCAATCGGCGAGGC
This sequence comes from uncultured bacterium, assembly GCA_964349755.1. Classification (GTDB taxonomy): domain Bacteria; phylum Chlamydiota; class Chlamydiia; order Chlamydiales; family SM23-39; genus CAITMJ01. Next base: position 3,914 of record CAYGHT010000032.1, on the reverse strand, counting down.
TCCCAAAGGCTACCAGTTTCTCGGTTGCTGGCCCTATCAGCTCTATTTGACCATCAATGGCCCCGAATTGGCTGTGAAACAGTTGAAAGCGCGCGGATTGAAACTCACGTTCAATTTAAACGATATATCACTCGACGAGCTCGACGCCTTGATCGCAAGCCGCAGGCAAGCGCAAGTCGATGAGGTGAGCTTTTTTGTCCCCAACGCATGGAAAAAAATCTCGCTTCCCCAAATCTCCGAGACGCCCCTCGACATCGACGACGCCCAAGCCAAGGCGCTGCGAATCGATTTTGCGCGCCAAGACCTCCTTCCAATTAGCGCGCCCCTTCCCGTCACGGTGTTTTGTTCGCCTAAGTACGCCCATCTACTCAGCCCTGAACAGTGCCAGTTGGGGACCTCTGAGTTCTTGACGAAAAAAAACGGCGTTTTAGTGCTACAACCTCCCCTCTTCGTCCAAGGAGTGAGCCGTCTGTTTCTCGACACGGTCAAGGACATGATCCAACTGGTCATCGTAGCAGCTCCTAAATCCGAGCGAGAAACCCTTTCCTGGAACGTCCAATTCATGCATACTCGCGAGCTCGAGGATCGCTATGTTGAAAAAATGCTCTCCGAATCAGGCGATGAATCTTCGCTTCGCGAAGAGTATTTGCGCAGTCGCTTCCAGAACTATATGTTCCGCTTTTGCCTCTACACTCAAGACAAAAAGAAACTCCAGCTTCACGCGGAGCTCCAAAGCAGCGCCATTGCTGTGACCCTCAAGAATTAGCCGTGCACGTCGTTTTAGTAAAACAATCGGCCAAACAAGCAGGTGGCCTTGAAAAAGCAGCGCTGCGCATTGCAAATGCGTTTTTAGCGCGTGGGGACCGCGTGACGCTTCTGAGCACAGGCCAGGTAACAGCGCCGCAGGGCGTCGAAGTGCACGCCCTCCAGGGGTCTAGCTTTTTTCGCGCGCAACGGCTCGAGCGCTTCGACGCCTTCGTCTCCAGCTGGCTTCAAAACCTTCAGGCAGATGTCGTACTCGGCCTCGATCGCTGCCGCCGTCAAACGCACCTACGCGCAGGGAACGGAGTGCATGCAGTCTACCTGGAGCGGCTTCATGCGCTGGAAGGGCGCTTGAAGCAATTTGCCCGCTGGATCAGTCCGCTACATCGGAAACTTCTCGCTGTGGAGCGCGAGGCGTTTGAGTACCCTGGCCTTCGCAAAGTGATCGCCAATTCCGCGATGGTGGGCCGCGAGATTCTCGAGCGCTTTTCCTTAAGAAATGCCAAGCTCGAAGTGATCCACAACGGCGTTGAATGGAGCGAGTGGAGTGAACACTTCGCGAGTTGGCCTCAGGCGAGGCTCAACATGTGCCGGGAGCTAGGGCTCGATCCTGCGGCGTTTCATTTTCTCTTCGTCGGCCACGGCTATGCGCGCAAAGGGCTTCGCCAGTTGCTCCAAGGGCTCGCTCTTCTCAAGCGAAGCGACGTCCATCTGTCGGTGATCGGTCAAGACAAGCACATCGAACAGTATGCCAAGGAAGCGAGGAAATTGGGCCTTGCGCGCCAGGTCCATTTCTTTGGGGCCCGCTCCGATGTGCTCCGCTTCTACCAGATGAGCGACGCGTTGGTCGTCCCTTCCCTGTACGATCCGTTTGCAAACGTTACAGTGGAGGCTTTGAGCTTTGGGATGAGCGTCGTCTCCTCGAAGTACAATGGCGGCATAGAAGTGTTGAGCCCGGCGACGGGCGTCGTGATCGATGAACTGCTAGATCCGGAGAGTGTAGCTGAGGCCTTGCGAGCCGCGATCTTAAGGCCCAAAACGGAGCTCCGCGCGCGGCAGGTGCGCGCCAGCGTCGAGCACCTCGATTTCCCAAAACAACTCGCGAAAGTTTTACAGGTGTGCGAGTGAATCAATACGACGTGGTCTATACGCTCATTCGGATCCTCACCCACCCGCTCCGCTGGCTGCCCTACCGCTGGATTCACGCGCTTGGAAAAATTGTGGGCGCCTGCTTGTTCTACTGCATGCCGAGCTACCGCAAGCGGGCGCTGAGCAACATCGCGCTTGCAGAGGGCATCGCCCAAAGCGAAGAAGAGGTCATTGACACGGCAAAGCAAGCGTTCCACAACCTCGCGATCAATTGCCTCGAGTACGCAAAGTTCGCAGCTGAAAAGAGCTTTTCCAACGTCATCGCTTGCGAAAATCCAGAAGTGGCCGACGCGCTCTACGCAGAGGGGAAAGGGCTCATCTTTTTCTGCGCCCACCAGTCCAACTGGGAGGCCCTCTTTCTCGATGGAACGCGGCGGATGAAGGGTGTCGCCATCGGCAAAGACATCAGCAACAAGCCGCTCTATGCGTGGATCACCCGCATTCGCGAAAAGCACGGCGGCAAGATCATCGCGCCTAAACAGGCGCTTCGCGAAGGACTTCGGGCGCTTCGCAGCGGCGCATTCTTAGGCATCGTCGGCGATCAGGGCATGCCGGAAAGTTCGTACAGCTTCCCGTTTTTAGGTAGGCAAGCATGGAGCTCAACCGCCCCCGCTCTCCTCGCCTACCGAACGGGACGCCCCATTTTGTTTGCCGAAACGCGGCGCGTGCAAGGAGGATATCGAATTCGCTACTCCGATCCCATTTGGCCTCATCTTGAAAAACCGATGGAAAGCGAGGTCATTCGGATGATGAATGCAGCGCTCCAGCTGCTCGAAACGAGCATCCGCAAATCGCCCGGTGAGTGGCTCTGGCAACACAACCGTTGGAAGCAACAAACCCCGCGCGTAGTGTATAAGCCATTTCGCCACGACGCGCTGGCAATCGTGCTGCCGCCAGAGCCGGAGCGCCTGCGCTCGCTGCTGCCCCAATTGACGGCGTTTCGCGAAATTTATCCACGGGGATTTCTCGCTGTCATGGCGCCTGAACATGCGCATGAACCGCTGCCCATTGCGGTAGATGAGCTCATCGAGTACAAGAATCTAGAGGAGACGCTCCGGCCCGACATGCGCTTCAAGCTCGTGTTCGATCTCGCAGGCTACTCCCCGCTGAGGCGCCACTACTTGAAGCGAAGCGCTTTTGCGGTGCTCGACGTCCCAGCGCTGGAGCGCTTGGCGTCTATGCATCTACGCGGAGGCGAGCAGTTCGGGGATGTGTTGAAACGGGCGCTCTGTCGACCAGGCACGCTGTGGCATAAGGAGAACTAAATGCCTTCAAACCGCTTTTTTTTCGATGGAGCGCTTCTCAACGGCGCTGAAATAGCGCTCGATGGCCCAGAAGACCATCACCTACGCCATGTCATGCGCGTCCGTTTAGGCGAGCAGGTAGAGCTCGTAAACGGCCGAGGGAGTTTGGCAGGGGCAAGTGTCCACGCGCTCGAAAAAAGAGCGAGCCTGCTCCGAATCCAAGACGTCGTCACTCAAGCGCCGCCGGTCCAGACAATCGCGCTCGGCATCCCGTTGCTCCGTCCAAGTAAACTCGAGTGGGTCGTAGAAAAAGGCACCGAGCTCGGCGTGAGCGCTTTTCTGCTGTATGTAGCAGATCACGGCGAGCTCGACACCCTCTCTCAGCACGCCCTGGAAAGGCTGCGCCATGTGATGATCGCGGCGCTCAAGCAATCGGGACGCTTACATTTGCCCGAGCTCTCAATGGAAAAAGAATTGGGTTCGCTACTCAACAGAGGTGGGCTGATCTTGTTTGGCGATACGCGGAGCTCAGCGCCCTGGATCAAAGCCACTGCAGAGCCTCAAGTGGTGTTCATCACAGGCCCGGAGCGTGGGGTTTCTGAGCGCGAGCACGCTTTATTAACAGCGCGAGGCCAGGGCGTGCGCTTAAGCGCCCATGTGCTCCGAGCCGAAACCGCACCGATCGCGGCAGCCAGCATTTTGGCGATTCCTTAGGAAAACGTGGTAGCTAGCCACGTTTTTCCATGGAAAAACGTGGCT
>CAYGHT010000031.1:0-12525 GCA_964349755.1 uncultured bacterium | reverse complement strand
GTCCATCAAGATGCAGGAGACTCCTGCGTAGTCGATGCCTTGGAGCGAGAGCGCTCCGGTGACGAGGAGATCGGCGTGCATTTCTAATCCAGCGCGCGATTTGATTTGGTCTTTGCCGAAGCGGACGTCCATCGCTGGTTTCATGAGCAAGATTTTCTTGCCTTGGTTGCGGTAGTTGTGGGCAACAGCGAGGAGATTGAGCGTTTTAGCGCTGCCGACTGTGCCGTGACGAAAGTAGAGTTTTGCCATGGCTTTGTTTTATACAACTAACGTTTGGAAAAAGCAATGTAGAGAAACGTTCCGATACTCAAAAAGCCAAGCGCGCTCAATACCGGCAACGTGAGAAAGCCGAATAGCTCGAAGGCCACTTCGCTGCACTCTTTGGCGTAGCCGCAAATGGCGCTTGTTCGCAAGATGGGAAAATAGCGCTGCGCGATTTGGTAGAGAGCAAAGAGCTCGCCTGCAGCGGCAAGCCAGAGGGCGTAAAACGAAAAGGCCGGGTCATTTCGGTAGCTCGCAACGCCGAGGAGGATGGCGAGCGGAAAGAGCGCGATGCGCTGATACCAGCACAGTGGACAGAGCGGCCATTTCATCACTTCTCCGAAGTACAGGCTAATGCCTACGCCGATTAGCGCGAGGACCCAAGCGATGTAGAGTGCGTGTTTCATCGCGATTCCTTGTTGATTAAATAGGCTGCGCGCTCGATGCGGGCTTGCACGGCTTGGAAGCTCGATGTCGGAGTTGCGACGCCATTGATGTATAGAGAAGGTGTTCCAAAATCCACTCCCATCAAGCGCTGCGCCCAGTGGAGGTTGTCATCGAGCTCTGCGTAATAGATGCGAGAATCGATGGCTTGGCGAAGCGCCCGCTCATCGATGCCGCCGATTTCGCGCGCAATGTCGAGGAGCATCGTGCGCTGCGAGCCCTCCATGGAACCTTTTGTGAATTTGTGAAACAATGCATGGGCGTATGAGAAGAAGCGCTCTGGCGCAATGTTGAAGACGGCGAGCGCGGCATTGGCAAGGGGTTTGGAGCCGGGCAAAAAGCTCACGGGGACGAAGGTGTAGCGCAGGCGATGGGAGGCGATGTACTGCGTCTCGAGTTTTGGAAAGATCGTCTCATTGAATTCACGGCACTCATCACAGAGAAAATCCTCAAAGATGACCGCTTCTACAGGCGCGCTCTGAAACCCGACGGTCGGCTGACCCTGCGTGGAAATGGCAATCGGATCGGGAATGCGGAATTTGTAGTAGAGAGCAGCGCTTGTAAAGAGGACGACAGCGCAGGCGGCTGTGATCAAGACGAGCTGTTGCTGAAACGTTCTTTGGGCTCCCATAATGCCCTGATACCGGATGTGGCTAGATGAGCGCAAGATTCGTAACTATTCAGGTGGGTGGCTCTGAGCACAAGTTTTTGAACCACAGAGTTCACAGAGCACACAGAGGCCGCGAAACGCGGCGAAAAACACGCGTTTCCTTGGCTTTTATCGTGCTTCATGACTTCTCTAACGTGCTCTGTGGTTCAAAAACTTGTGCTCAGAGCCACCCACCTGAATAGTTACCAAGATTCTTGCCAAACTGGCCTCTAATACGTCATAGTGCTCTTTTTACACTTAGATGAGGACTTCTTATGCCATTTACTGTCACCATGCCTAAGCTCTCGCCAACCATGGAAGAGGGCGCAATTGCGAAATGGCATAAAAAGGTGGGCGATGCAGTGAAGGCGGGCGATCTGCTCGTGGAGGTGGCGACGGACAAGGCCACAGTGGAATACAACGCGGTGGACGATGGGATCTTGCGCAAGATCTTGGTGGCCGAAGGGGGGCACGCCATTGTCAACCAACCGATCGCAGTGTTCACGGTGAAAAGCTCGGAGAGCATCGACGGTTACGTGCCGGAGGGCGAGCAACCGGCTCAGCCGACAATCGCCGCGAAGAAACTTCCAGAAACGAGTGCGGCGACAAACGGTGAGGTAAAAGCGCCGGTTTCTACAGCGATGCTGCAGCAGCCTGCGTTTGTGCCAGAGCCGCCACTTGAAAACTATACGTTTTCATTCCCAACGGGGGACACTTCCAAGCGGATTGCCGCCTCGCCGCTGGCTAAAAAGCTCGCGAAAGAAAAAGGGCTCGATCTGACAAGCGTCAAGGGGACGGGGCCACAGGGCCGCGTGACGTCGCACGATTTAAGCCTTGCGCAACCGAACCTTGCAGCTGGACGGGGTCGCCACGAAATTCCGAGTGTGCAGCCGGGGACATTTGAGGAGCTTCCGCTCTCGCCCATGCGCAAGGCGATTGCAACGCGGCTCCAGCAGTCGAAAAGTTATATTCCCCACTTCTATGTGCGTCAAAAAATCGACGCCCTGGCGCTGGTCGAGCTGCGCGAGCAGCTGAAGAGCGGGGGCGTCAAGGTCACGATCAACGACTTCATCGTGCGCGCAGTTGCGCTGTCGCTTCGCGAGCACCCTTCTGTCAACAGCGGGTTTAATTCGGTTCAGCAATCCATCATTCGGTTTAAAACTGTGGATGTTGCTGTGGCGGTTTCGGTCGAAGCGGGCTTGATTACGCCCATCATTCGACATGCCGATTACAAAACGCTGGGAGAACTCTCCGTCGAAATCAAAGAGCTTGCAACGAGAGCCAAAGCGGGCAAGTTAGCACCTGAAGAATACAAAGGCGGATCGTTCACCATTTCCAATTTAGGGATGTTCGGCGTGTCCGATTTCATCGCAATCCTCAATCCGCCTCAGGCTGCTATTTTAAGCATCGCAGGAATCGAAGAGTGCGTGCGCATCAAAAATGGCCTGGCTGTAGGGGGCCAAACGATGAACATCACGTTATCTGCGGATCACCGCGTCATCGACGGGGCTGCAGCCGCTCAATTCATTAAGACGGTTCAGAAATACCTCGAAGCGCCTACCTTGCTGCTTATTTGACGGATTTAAGGGGGATGCGATAGCATAGCTGCCCTATGTTTACAAAACCCTCTATTTTAGGCGCTACTCTCCTCGTCGCCGGGACTTCGATTGGGGCGGGGATGCTCGCTCTGCCTGTGGTGACAGGCCTTGGCGGGTTTGCCCCTTCGCTTCTTGTGTATGTGCTCTGCTGGCTCTTCATGACCGGCACGGGGCTATTTCTTCTCGAGATCTGTTTGAAGATGCCGCCGGATGCAAATCTTGTCTCGATGGCGGCTGTCTACTTAGGACGTTTAGGCAAAGTGGCTACGTGGGTTTTATACCCGTTTCTTTTCTATTGCTTGAGCGTGGCCTATGTGTGCGGCGGCGGCGCTCTACTCACCGATTGGTTAGGGCTCCAAGCTCCTTGGCAAGGCGGTTTGCTCTTTGTGGGAGCGCTCGCGCCGTTTGTTTATTTCGGTGCTGCAATGGTGGAGAAAGCCAATGGGGCTCTGATGGCAGGGCTTGTGGCCACATACCTGCTCTTCGTCGGGTGGGGACTGCCTGAAGTTGATCTCGCCTTGCTCCAAGGCGGCCATTTTGGCTCGGCTTTCCTCGCATTGCCCGTCATTTTCACCTCGTTTAGCTACCAGGGCATCATCCCCTCGCTTGCGAGCTACATGCGACGAGACGCCAAGAAGCTCCGCTTGGCGATTATTTTAGGGACCAGCCTTTCGTTTCTGATCTACGTGCTCTGGGAGTTCTTGATTTTAGGGATTATCCCTGTGCATGGGGAGCACGGCCTTGAATCGACCCGCCTGCTCGGCCAGACAGCGGTTCACCCGCTCCGACATCACTTAGGAAAAGGGGTGATTCCAGCCATTGGCGCAGCGTTCGCGTTCTTTGCGATCACTACGTCGTATCTCGGCGTGACCCTGGGGCTCTTCGATTTTCTAGCCGATGGATTTCGGATGGCGAAGCGAGGGGGGCGAAGGGTGTTTTTGGCGGCGGTGACATTTTTGCCCCCGCTGGCAATCGCCCTCGTGTATCCAAGTGTCTTCATTTCGGCCCTTGTCTATGCAGGCGGGATTGGGTGCGCTCTTTTGCTGGGAATCCTTCCCACCCTCATGGTTTGGGTCGCAAGGCGGCGGGGCGATCTAGGGCCTGCCATCGTCAGAGGGGGAACGCCCTTGCTTCTCGCCTTTCTTCTCTTCGGCATCGCTGAAGTAGTTATCGAACTATTATTTAATTCTTGACAATAACGCGCCTTTTAGTTTAAAATAATTGCCGAATAACCAAACTAAAAGGTGATTATGAGCTCGTGCTGCAGTATACTCTGTTGTTTCACTACAATTGCTTCTACCCCGATCCAGCGAACGGTTTATCGAGAAAGATCTGAAACCCGGATCGAGAATGTTTCGACTGCGCATTATTCTGCGACTCCACCGACTCCGCCAGCCAGGAGAGAGATGCATCGCGAGCCCATGGCCGCGCCAACTCCTCAACCTGTTCTGGCAAAGAGCCCCCAAACTAGCCCCGAGCCCGCTTCGAGAGTGAACCATTCCGTGACCCTGCCAACCGGAATGGTGATTAGTCTCACCACCACAACAACAACTCAGGTTGCACAAACAGCTCTACCACCTCGTCGTATCCAATCACCCCCTCCTCTTAGAAAGAAAGCCGGTCGTCCAGCTACATCGATGAGGGGCATTAAGCTCGACATCCTCCCCAAAACTAAGAAACCAAGTCAGGCTGCGCAAATCACTCTACCATCCCGCGTCTCATCATCGGGCGCTACAGTCCAGAGTACGTCAGGAAGTCTACCTGGTGCGGTGCCGCAACCAGTTTACGTAAAAGAAGACCAATAGATCACTTCAGCGCTTCGCGAAGGGCCGCCACAATGCGGTCCTTATTTGGGAGCGTTTCGCGCTCGAGCACTTTGGAATAAGGCAGGGGCGTTTCGCGCTGGCAGACGCGCTGCAAGGGAGCGTCGAGCGCATCAAAGCAGTGCTCCATGATCTGAAATCCAAGTTCTGCTGAAATTCCTGCAAATACATGACCCTCTTCGACGAGGACGCATCGATGCGTTTTACGGATGGAGTGAGCCACTGTCGCAATGTCGAGCGGCTTGACCGTGCGTAAATCGATGATCTCGACTTGGATGCCTTGGAGCGCGAGCTCGTCTGCCGCAGCGCGGCAAAACTTCAACATGCGGCTATAGGAGACAAGAGTGATGTGTTTGCCCTCGCGGATCACCTGCGCTTTGCCGATTGGCACGAGGTATTCTTCCGTGGGAATCTCCATCTTGTCGCCGTAGTCGAGCTCGTTTTCTAAAAAAATCACGGGGTTGTTGCACCGAATGGCCGACTTGAGAAGGCCCTTGGCGTCATACGCATTGGAGGGAGCGATGATGATGAAGCCGGGCAGATTTCCGTAAATTGCTTCGACGCAGTGGGAGTGTTGACACGACACTTGAGCCGCCGCACCATTGGGCCCTCGAAATACAATGGGAACCGAGTATCTGCCGCCCGACATGTAATGGGCTTTACACGCATTTGAGATGAGTTGATCGGCCGCAACAAAAGAGAAGTTCCAGCTCATGAACTCGACGATGGGGCGAAGGCCTGTTTGAGCAGCGCCGATGGCAAGCCCAGTAAAGCCATTTTCGGCAATGGGCGTATCGATGATCCGCTCAGGTCCCCACTTGGCGAGCAAGCCCTTGGTCACCTTGTAGGCTCCTTGATATTCGGCCACCTCTTCGCCGAGGACAAAGACACGCGCGTCGCGTGTCATCTCTTCATCGATCGCCTGCCGAAGGGCGTCGCGCAGTTCAATGAGCTGTTTTGCCATGGTCCTCCGGAGCAAAAACGCCCTCTTCTAAATGAATGGGATCCGGCCACGGACTTTCCTCTGCGAATTTCATCGCTGCGAGGACGATCTCTTTGGCCTCTTGATCCATCTGGCTGTAGCTCTCTTCCGTGATGATTTTTTTCTCGAGCAGCTTTTCCTTCAAAGAGAGGATCGGATCGCGCTCCATTGTTTTTTGGAGACATTCTTTCGTCCGATAGACGGCTGGATCTGAAATCGAGTGACCGCGGAAACGCTCAGTCACCGCTTCGATGAGCACAGGGCGCGACGTGGAGAGAACTTCGCCAAGCGCCGCCTGAAAGCCCCCATAACACTGGAAAAAATCCATCCCATCAAACGTATACGACTTGATGCCATACGCCTTCGCGACGTTTTCTCCGATCGGATTTACGGCAACTGCGCGACGCACCGCCGTCCCCATCCCCCACTGGTTATTTTCAATGACGTACAGGCAAGGCAAGTTCCAAAGCGCTGCGAGGTTCAACGATTCGTGAACAGCTCCCTGTACAACAGCCCCCTCGCCCAAAAAGCAAAATGAGGCGAGGTCCTTTTGTTTGAGGTATTTAATGCTAAAGGCTGCGCCTGTTGCAACGGGGACGTGACCGCCGACAATCGCAAGGCCGCCGAGGAGATGATCCGCGTACATGTGCATGGAACCGCCAAGCCCCTTCGCAACGCCCGTCGAGCGGCCGTAGAGCTCCGCCATCATCGCATCGGGCGATGCACCGAGAAGAAGCGCCAGGGCGTGGCAGCGATAGGTCGTGGTATACCAGTGCTTCGTCCCGGAAGCTGCAACACAGCCGACCTGAATGGCCTCTTGACCCGCATAGGAATGGTAAAATCCCCCCACCTTCCCATGTTGGTACGCCACTTCTCCACGCGTCTCAAAATGGCGAATGAGCAACATTTGCGTTAAGATACCTTTAAGCCTCTCCGGCCCCAGCTCTCGCAAAATGCGCTCTGAATCACTTGTGTAGAATTGGTTCTTCGTCACGTCCACCCGTACTGGAGCCTATCAAGTTTTTTAAGGGTTGTCAATAGGGGCCCGCCGCTGGCGCTCCTGCGCCAGGAAAGCCGCCGCCGTGATTGGGAACGACGTGGGGGTTGTTCGTGACTGGAACCGTGCGGAGGTCGGCGTCGTCGCTCGTGGTCTGAAAGCACCCGGCTATGAGAAGAAACAAGAGCGGTGCAAGTCTTGAAAACTTTAAAAACATGGGGCGCCTCTTGAGTTTAAGCTAGCTGTTTAGACAACAAGGGGTCTTTTCCTTGTCCATTGAATTGAAAACTGAAAAAGAGCTGCATTTTGGAAGTCTATCGCATTGTTTTTGTATGGGGTTATCAATATATCGCATTGAGGTTTCTCACAATACATGGGAATTTGCCTTAATTGATGGTCGATGGTATCGGTGGACTGGCCATCATCACAGGAATCTCTTTGACGACTCTCAGCCTCTCTTATAGAAATGACAACTTTTAGATCCTTCTTGAGATGAACACTCCATCTTAACTTTTGTCCATGAAAACCTGTAAGCGAAGCATAATGGCATCGGATTTCCGAAATTGGAACTTCCCCCTTGGCGTTAATCTTCTCTATATGTTTATGCAGAAGCGGTTTTATGTACGGTAAATCGTCAAGATTGAGCTCATCGGCAATGTATTCATTGATCGATGACAATAGCTCTTTAGGAAAGAGTTGATCAAGCCTCTCAGCGACACAGCGGATTTTTTCCGCACGCTTCCGGCTATTCGTAAAGACCAAAGGAACTATGGTGTCATTTGTCAAAGGGATACGCGATGAAGAGAATTCTTCTTTATCGCGTACTACGCAAACGTCAAAGAGACTCGTTGAGAAAACACTCGTTGCTGAAACCATAGAACATCTCCTATAAGGGAAACCATCCTAACGAATTTAAAGATTAAAAATCCTCATAAAAGAGCATCAACCCGCCAAAGCAAGAAATGTAAAGACGCCTCATGTCCGACCAGAAACCAGTTGTTTTACATCCCATAGGCTGCTATCTTTGGCAGCTGAAACTGAGCTGTTTGAGGCCATCTTATGCCTTTCCGAATTGTCTTGTTTTTATTGATTTCTTCGCTAGCTCATTCCGAATTGCTCGAAATAGAGACGAATGACTGTATAGTCCATTTTCTCAATGATGACTTTTTAATCAAACAGGTGAAAGACCCGAATCCTGATGAACAATTCCTCCTTGTCTTGGAAGCAACTGGCTGTGCAATTGCAGAAAGCCTCGATCTTCCAATCAATCGAGTGAAAATCATTCCTCCCAACACTTCTTTTCACGGGAAAAAGCAGCTTGAGCTGCCAGCCACTCTGCATACCCGGGTACCCGGGGCCAGCATTCCAGAAAGCGATTTGGAAGTTCGGATTCATCAAAGAACACGCAAAGCCAATAACCCAAACAAGTGGCCTCTTCCTCCCGAGCGCGAAGGACTAAATCCTTCGATCATCGAAACGATGGCTACCCATGATGACCTCCCAGGCATTGTAGCCCTCGACACGTTTGTGGGAAATGCGGATCGAAGTCAACCTAATCTCTTTTATGATCCTGCCACCAATCGCTATTTCGGCATCGATCTTGCAGCCTCTTTTTGCTCGGAGCTTGGAAAGGCAGCTTGCGAGCAACTTCGACGGTTTGAAGCGCAAAAAAGAGCGTTTTCCACCAAAGAGCTCAGGGCGCTAGCAAAATACGCGAATACTCTTGAACAATTGTTGAACCTTTGGCCGCTAGAAGCGATCGAAAATCTCCTGCTAGAAAATGCTCGAAAAGCAGGCTTTGAGAAATCTAGCCCACTTTGGAATCGCGATGTTGAGGAGCGAATTATCTTTCACCGAGCGGTGATCCAAAGCAATCACAGATCGATCGTCGAGTTAATTCAACTCCTCAAGAACTTCCTTTAAGGAATCCTTCCACTTGAGTACGGTATGCTCGATCGAGCGCCTCTGCCATTCGATACGCCTCTGGTTCGTTCGCAAAGGCCGTATGAACATGGCAAGAAGTGCTGGAAGAAGTAGAGAACCAACCTGCTTGTTTCCATCTCTCTTTTTTCGGATACACAGCAAGATTGAGCGGTGCAGAAAGTCGACGAAGATTCGTTAACACAGCCAAATATTGAGACGTGATGATCCCTGCTTGATGAAGTGCTTGGAGATCGTACCGACGAAGCACATTCCAAAACGTCGTTTTTGGATTGCGAACTTCAGCGTTGAATTTCTCTTTTAGCTCATTGACCTGGAACACCTGAAGCAAATTACTCAACCCATGTTCTCGATACAAATTCACAAAGCCGGACTCTTGGGATCGTGCTCGGAGATTTTTTTTCGTTTCGTCATCCTGGTAATCGATGATTTTCGACGCAAAGGAAAGGCAAGCAATCGTAGCGGCTAGCGGCAAGAGCGCGAAGGCCATACTGATTTTAAAAACCCCAAAATAGGCAACTGCGGCCACACTGAGAGTTGCCAAGCCTGCAAGCACCGCAAACACATAGCAAACGGCCCGTTTAATCCGAGCATCAACATAGTTAGGCAGCTTTACCTGAACGGTCGAAAGCTCCACAGGCGCATCGAGATTCACAACTGGAGGGGTAGATTTTATGCCAACTTTCTCCTTATACTCTGCATCGAGAGCGATTATCGCTTTGAATGCCTCAGGTTCATTTGCAAAAAGGGTCAGGACATGCCGTTTTTGATGAGGGAAACAAATGTCCTTATGAGCTTCTGCACGCTGTTTCAGCTGTTGCAGTAGACTTAAATGGTTTTGATCAATGATGCCACGATCATATAAAGCCTGAGTGTCGTAAGTCTGAAGAACGCTCCAAAAGGTGGTTTTTGGATCTTGAATTTCTTGAGCGAATTTCTGTTTCAAATCGCTTAGTGAAAATTTTTGAAGAAGGGCGTCTAATCCGTGCTTTCTATACATCTCCTCGAATCGCGAGTGTGCTAGGTTGATCGTACGCGTTGGAGCATCTGGAATTTTCGAGGCAAAATAAATGAAGCCCCCAGCAATCACTGCCAGAGGAACAGTGTACAGTACGCTGACTTGGAAAACTCCGAAATACGAGACCGCCGCAATCCCTACGCTTCCAAGTCCAGCAAACGCAGCAAATGCATAGCACACCGCTCGTTGAATCTGTGCATCGGTGTAACTTAAAGACGATGAGGAATCTCCCGCAAGAGGACTTTCCCCGACTGAATCGAGATCAACAATTGACACCATCACAACCTCCAGAAAATGAAAGCGATTGTAAGAATCGTGAGTTTTACGGCCAAGGGAAAAAGTTGAGCCCGCTCCTCAACTGGACTTTTGAGTGAGGCGCTTACCCAGTTTCGTCACTCCCCTCTATCAAGGCAATTAGCAACTCAGGCAATTCGATCCAGTTCAAAAGGGGACATTACTGCTTTGCTCCTAACATGACAGTCGCAGTCACAGTCACAGTCGCTGCCTTCATAACAACAGACCTCTTTGATGAAAAACTGAAATAACGCCGCGATTTGGAGGTCATTGGCACCATCGCTGTAGGGCGTTACTAATACGTTATAATTAGGCCCCTTTCCCGTAAGAGGAAGGAGTCCTGAGCCAGTGAATGTGTGAGCCTTAAACGGACAGGCAGGATCAAGCTCCTTATCTTGTTCGCACAATTCGGCCTTGCAGCTGTCAGCGTAAGGGGGCCTTGTATACCGCCAAGGCACGAGAGAGACAATCGCCTTTACTCCTGTCAGAAGAGCAATATCCAACATTAACTCTGGTCGAGGAGACAAAACTTCAAACGTAACACTGCGAAATTGAACTTTCGGTGTTGAAGTCTTGATGCTGATTAAATTTGGAATCTGCTGCAGCATTGAGCGATGTTTTCTCAAGAGCTCTTGTAAATATGGTTGGAAGGCAGGGAATTCATTCCTCGAAATGACGGGAAGTTCGTTCGTCCTCGTAGAGTAAATATACTCTTGCATCAAACGCAACAGATCTGAAGGAAAAAGCGCGCCAATTGCTTGGGTAACAAGATAGATTTGCGAGGCGTAATCTTTCTCCTCACCAGAAAGCTTCTTGAAGCTCATCGCAGCTTCATCATTTCGTTTTCTTTTGCCAAGGACTAAAGAGGTAGAACTTGAGGAATGATTCGAAAATTCATTCGCAGGAACCAAACAAATTCTACAGAACTCAGTCGATAAAGAAGTGGGATCTGCTTGCCTTCCTGCAGAAGAAACGGATGATACAGCCATAAAACACCTCTCCTAAAAGAAGAGGCCATTTTAGCGAAGTTTTTGCAGCATTGCAATTAAACAACGAATTTTAGAGACTGACCCCCATGCAGCGACCTTTCCGTACCATCTACTATGACACGGAAACCACCGGCATCAAGGCGGGCAAGGACCGGATCGTCGAGATTGCGGCCTATGATTCTGAAAGCGATCGGACGTTTTGTTCCTTCTTCGTCACCTCTATTAGCAGCTCAGGCAATTCGTCAAACGAACTCGACGCGTCTGTCCCCTGAGTCTGACGCACCACAACAATGCTTGATCCTGGGATTACAATCAGATACTGCCCTCCATAACCGATTGCAGCGTACAGCGGAGTTGGATCGTCCCAAATCCACCAGAGAAAGCCGCAAGAGCCTCCACAAGAGCCCTGAGATGGTTGAGGCTGCATCGCCATTGCTAGCCACTCTTTGCTGATCAGACGCCGCCCATTCCATTTACCCTGATTGGCGATCAGCTGACCTATTTTAGCCAATTCCTTAGCGCGCATTTTTAATCCAGCGTGAGCATAGGCATGGCCACTTGGATCTAAAGACCAAGACGCTTCTTCAATATCAAGCGGAGCAAACAGTTGCTCTTGGATCCAGAGATCAGCCCTTTTACCTGTGACTTTCTCGATGATTCCGGAAAGAAGATTGACCGCCTTGTTGTTATAAAAGAAAGCCTCTCCTGGCGTGCTCACTAGATCCGCTGTAAGAGCGAATTCAATGCAGTCAGTGTGCTGATAAACTTCTGCTCCAGAGCTTTTTGCGTCAAGACCAGAAGTATGCGTCAAAAGATTGCGAAGCGTGATCTGTTGCTTCAATCCATGTCTCCACTCGGGATACCAATCGGACACAGGTTGATCGACGGAATCAATTTTGCCTTGGTCGATCAAGATTCCGATGCCAAGACTGACTATGGATTTCGTGATGGAGTGAGTCTCGAGGGGTTCTGATTCAGGATTTAAATCGACAAGCAGCTGTTGATTTTTCAGGAGCAAAAACGAAACGCTTTTTGTAGAACGAGCCTTTTCAAGGAGCTGTTTTAAGTGAGAATTCTGACAGCCAATCGGCTCATCGCAGGCCATGTGATTAACCACTTGGGGCTCCTTTAAACCGACAACCATACCAAGCCAGCAGAGTTGAAGAAGGAATAATGAAGAAGTCATTGTTTAAGCTCGAGCAATGAATACTTCGTTTCCCCTGGCGCTTGGCCTTGCGTAAACTGCATCAAATAGAAGGGCAATTGATCCGTGTCTTCATACAAACGCCCATCTAGTAGCGGCACTATGTCCTGAGGAAGGCTATTAATAAACAGAGCAAAAAACGGAGCTTTTGGCCAAAACTGAATATTTTTAAAAGTGAATCCCAAATAAATTGAAAATTGAGCGCATGGAAATTCTTTATAATTACTCATCAAAATCAAGATCGATTTTTCTGTTCCAAAGCCTATAAATTTTGACAAAGCATCGCGAAATGCGATTTCTCCCATATAATTGTATAAATATAGGT
>CAYGHT010000030.1:11995-13204 GCA_964349755.1 uncultured bacterium | reverse complement strand
CTGCGCCGATCGTCTCCGATTACGAGTACGATCAGAAAATGGAGCAGCTCCAAGATTACGAGCGGAAGCATCCAGAAGCGATTCACCCCAGCTCGCCGTCGCGGCGGCTCGCACAAGCCCTCACCGAAGGCTTCGAGAGTCGAGCGCATTTGGTCCCCATGTATTCGCTGGCTAACACCTATTCGCAAGGGGAAGTTGAAGACTTTGTTCAGCGCATCGAAAAGCTGTTAGGCAAACAAGGCGTCGCCTTGTGCTGCGAGCTCAAGATCGATGGCACTGCCCTCTCGCTTCGCTATGAGAAAGGGCGTTTAACGCACGCCCTCACGCGCGGCAATGGCAAGGTGGGCGACGACGTGACGGCCAACGTCAAGACGATCCGCTCCATTCCGCTTGGAATTGAGGGAACGGATATTCCCGATGTTTGTGAAGTGCGCGGCGAGGTCTACATCCGCATCAACACATTTCAAAAGCTCAATGCGCAGCGCGAGGAGGCTGGCCTTGAGCCGTTCGCAAATCCGCGCAATGCCGCCGCAGGCTCGCTCAAGCTGTTGGATCCAAAAGAGGCGGCGGGGCGCTCCCTTCACTTTTTGGCCTACGGCATTGCTGAGGGGCACACATCGCTTGCTACGCAGCACGAGGTGCTGCGCGCTCTGCACCGCTGGGGCTTTCCGACTGCGAGTGCAGAGCACATCGCGCTAGCTCACGACGCTGCGGCGGTGATGGCGTTTGCGGCGCGCATCGAAGCGCTGCGCAAAGAGCTTCCCTTCGAGATCGATGGCATCGTCGTCAAAGTCGATGCGCTGAAGCTTCACGATGCGCTCGGCCACACTGGCAAGACGCCCCGCTTTGCCATGGCCTACAAGTTTGCGCCCGAGCAGGCGGTGAGCCGTGTGAATGCGATTACCGTGCAGGTGGGTCGCACCGGCGTCATCACGCCGGTGGCCGAACTTGAACCGGCTCTCTTGGCGGGCAGCACCATTTCGCGCGCGACGCTTCACAACAAGCAAGAGGTCGCCCGCAAAGACATCCGCGTTGGAGACACAGTCGTCATTGAAAAAGGGGGCGATGTGATCCCGAAAGTGGTTCGCGTCGAGCTAGAGAGACGCCCCAGTAACTCCCATCCTTGGCACATGCCAACGCATTGCCCCGCCTGCGGCGAGAAGCTGGTCGAGTGCGAAGGAGAAGTCGCAGTTCGGTGTGTCAATGGGC
>CAYGHT010000030.1:0-11985 GCA_964349755.1 uncultured bacterium | reverse complement strand
GCCAACGAATGCGCAAGATCCTCAATTTCGCCTCCAAGGGCGCGATGGACATCGAGCACATGGGAGAAAAGGTGGTCGAGCAGCTCGTCGAGAAAGGGCTGGTTGCCAGAGTCTCCGACATCTACCTCCTCGATGAGGCCAAGCTCTCCACATTGGACGGCTTCAAAGAAAAGTCCATCCGCAATTTATTAGAGAGTATCGACGCCTCGCGCAAGTGTACGCTTGCCCGTTTTGTCATGGCGCTCGGCATTCCCCACGTCGGAGCGGAAACCGCGGAAATTTTGGCAGAGGCTGCAGGGAGCGTAGAAAAACTCGTTCAGCTCAGCGAACAAGAACTTTGTGCGATCGACGGCATCGGCGAGAAGACTGCGCGAGGCATCGGCGCGTTCTTTCAAGATCCGATCCACATGGAAGAGATTCAATTGCTCCTTGCGCACGGCGTCAAGCCGCACCGATCCGAAGTTAAAAAAGTGCATGGCCACCCATTTGAAGGCAAAACGTTCGTCCTCACAGGGACGCTCGCAGGCTATTCGCGTGGAGAGGCAACCGCCTTGATTAAAGAGCGCGGCGGCCGCGTGAGCAGCTCAGTCAGCAAGGAAACCGACTACGTCGTCGTCGGCGAAGAGCCCGGCTCCAAGCACGAAAAAGCTTTGAAGCTGGGGGTCCGCGTTCTCGATGAGGCGGAGTTTATAAAGGAGCTGGTGTTGTAAATGCTGCGATTCAAGGAAGTGAGATTTAAGAAAGTCTAGCCCCAAGCTTGAGCCCGTTCGCAAAAAACTTAAACGCCAAGAAACCCAGGATTCACGCGCAGCATCGCGGGAGCCACTCTGAGCAGCCTCTCCGCTCCCACCCGAGGTTGCATGGCCACTGCGATGTGGAACGGATGTCCGCCCGGTGTCGCTGGTAAAAAATAACGTTGACGAATGGCTTCCAGCTCGGCTGATCGGACCTTGAAGAACCACACCTCTTCCGCCTCTGGCCAGGCATCTGGGCGAATCGAATAGAGCCCTTCGAGCTCGAATGAGATTTCCGCTCCGAGCTCTCCAACCTCATCTAGAAAATGTAGGCGCATCTCGCGCTCTGGAATGACTGGAATGTGGGGGCCCGTAGGACACCGAACAAGGCCAGGCGCTCGGAGATAGGGCATCATCGCCGTCATGAACTGCGGGGCGATGTCGAGATACACTCCTCCCTCTGCAGACTTGCGGAGGATCCCGCGCCCTTTACAAAGGCTTCTAAGAAGCGCCGCATTGTGAGGCACAGGGCGTTTTCGGGGTGATTCGAGCGATTCCGCAAGCAGATACCAGATGGGGTTCACCGATTTTTGTGGGTGAAATGGGCGTGGAGGGCGGAAAGAGCCCGAGATAGGTGGTTTAGGGGTTGGAAGCTTAGGTCGCTGAACTAGCGATGCTGAAGGGGTCAGCAAAGAGCCCAAAACAGCGCTTTTCAGGAGCGCGAGGAAGGAGGCGAGGGTAAGAGGGCTCGTAGCTGGGCGAGGTGCGTCTGGGTGGGGGACGAGGACGGAATGGGCCCACGAGTGGGTCTGGTTGATGCGGGTGGGTCGGCTCATGCGCCAAGAAGTTTACGAAATCCTTACAGTCTGTGTCAAGTAAAATAAAGACTTCATGCGCGGCTTTTTGAGATCGGAGATCTGAATCCATGGTCGAAAAGAAAGGTAAAAAGCGCATTTCCATGGTCGAAAAGAAAGGATGCATGTAACTTCGCTTAAATAAACGACTTAAATGCTTATTTTTGATGAAAAACAGCTGTTTTTAAGACGTCCATGGTCGAAAAGAAAGGTTGAGATCACGCATTCATGGTCGAAAAGAAAGGATCGTTTAACCGCCGCGGCAACGCGACCTGTCCCACGAGCGTCTGGTGCGTGTAGCTGTGGATCACCACTTGCTGGATCGTCCCGATCATCCCAGCATCTCCGGGGAAAATGGCTTTTTTCCAGCAGCGGGTGCGCCCTTTTAGGGCTTTTCCGTCTTGAGTGAATTGCTCGACGAGCACTTCGACCGTTTTTCCGAGCAGCGCTTGCCGCTCTTCGTTGCTGATCTGCGTTTGGAGCTCCATGAGTTTTTGCAAACGGGCTTCTTTCACTTCATTGGGAATGTCGTCTTGCCAGCGGATTGCGGGGGTGCCTTTGCGCGGGCTGTAGGTGTAAATGAATGCGACGGAGAAGCGGAGCTCCTTCATCATGTCGTAGGTTTCTTGGAATTCTTCGTCGGTCTCGGTGGGAAAGCCGACGATGATGTCGGTGCCAAGAGAAACGTTCGGCACGATCTGGCGTAGCAAGCTCACCTTTTCGAGATATTGTTCTTTCGTGTAGATGCGGTGCATCTTCTTCAAAATACGGCTGGAGCCCGCTTGGAGAGGAAAATGGACGAATTCACAAAGCGAGGGCAGGTCCCGGATGGCCTGCATCAGTTCCACGGTGATGTCGATTGGGTGCGAGGTTAGAAAGCGGATCCGCTTCATCCCTTGGATGGCGTCGAGCTTTCTCAGAAGGTCGTGAAATAAGCATCCCCAAGTTGGGTTGTCCTTGCCATAGCTGTTGACGTTTTGGCCGAGGAGCGTGATCTCTTTATAGCCTTTATCTACGAGCTGTTTGCACTCTTCCACGATGCTCTCTGGTGGGCGCGAAACTTCTGGTCCGCGCGTATAGGGAACGACGCAATAGGTGCAGAACTTATCGCAGCCGCGGATGATCGAGACATGCGCTTTGATGGGGTGGGATCGCTCGGCGATTAGGTAGTCGAGGTTTTCTTCGAATCGATCGTCTGTCTTCGAAACTTGCCGGTTTGTGTAGAGGACCTCGTCGATGACGGTGCCCAAATCGGTGATGTTATTGGTCCCGACGACAAAATCGAGATGGGGAAATTTGCGAAAGAGGGTCTCGCGCTTGGCCATCGCCATGCACCCTGTGACCCCGATGACCGCATTGGCTTTTGTATCGCGGCCGAGTTTTCCGAGCTTGCCCATCACTTTGCGCTCAGCCAGATCGCGGATGGAGCAGGTATTGAAGAGGAGGAGGTCCGCCGATTCTTCGTCTGGAGCCAGGGTCAGGCCTTTCTTTTGGAGCTGACCGGCCATGATCTCGGTGTCCAGCTCGTTCATCTGGCAGCCGTAGGTTCGGATGAAGTAGGTGCTGAGCTGTCGGGTCATAGAATTTTTTTGATTGAGCCATTGAGAATAGCACAGGGCGGAGCGTCCCAGCAAGGGAAGAAAATTGCTTGGAATAAAACGGAAGAGATCCTATGATTGCATCTTCTATTTTTAACGGAAAAAGGTTTATCTACCCATGAATCACAATCAAAAGACCCCCCTCCTCACGAAAGCTGAGGCACACGGCTCGCGCAAATGGTTTCTCTTTGACGCAAATGGCAAGACGCTCGGTCGCTTTGCATCCGAAGTTGCCAAGGTGCTTCGCGGCAAACATCGCCCCGATTTCACTCCGCATGTCGATTGTGGAGATGGCGTGATCATCATCAATGCCGAGAAAATCGCCGTCACGGGAATGAAACGGGCCCGCAAACAATACCACATGTATACCGGCTTCGTCGGCAGTGAGCGCAAGATCCCATTTTCCACAATGCTCGCACGAAAGCCCACCTACATCCTCATGCACGCCATCAAAGGGATGCTCCCGAAGACCCGTCTTGGCGGTCAACAAGTCAAAAAGCTTCGCATCTACAAGGGCGATTCCCACGACATGCAAGCGCAAAACCCCACCCCCGTAAACATTTAAAGAGAATTTCATGCAGAACGAAACGATTGGAATTGGTCGCAGAAAAACAGCCGTCTCCTCAGTCCGCCTTCGACGAGGAACCGGCATCATCGACGTCAACGGCCGCGGCTTTGAGCAACATTTTCCTCTCCCGCTTCAGCGCGAAGAGATCCTTGCTCCTCTCAAAAAATTCGACAAGCCAGAACATTACGATCTAGTGATTCGAGTCAAAGGCGGCGGAATCGAAGCCCAAGCCATCGCAACGCGCCTAGGAGTCTCTAGAGCCCTCGTCGAGAACAACGAAGAGATTCGCCCTGCGCTCAAAGAGCTCGGCTATCTAACGCGCGATCCGCGCAAAAAAGAGCGCAAGAAGTACGGCCACAAAAAAGCCCGTAAGCGCTTCCAGTTCTCTAAGCGATAATTCCCTCTTATGCCGCAGGCTTTTTGAAAGGCCTGCGGATCACTTTCTTTTGGATCTACCTACGAGTGGCTGGAACAGCTATGCGGTCTGCGAACTCGAGCCAGAGGTGAAGCGCTTTGTCTTTCTCGAATCTCAGGTGAGAGGCCACCGAGTCCACAAGCCTGAAGGAGTGGGCACCTATGCCTAAACGCTCAGAAACATAGACTAGGATGGACAGACAGATGAGACTAGGGAAGAGCATGATTCCTATCGGGATTAGGAGCTTTTGCCGAAAACCGGGTCTAAGATGGACACCGGTAAAACTAGACACGGTGTCCATAAGGATACCTCCTCCAATTGAGCAAAGGCCGATTCTCATCTGGTGATCGACGATCCACTCGATCGTTCCGCTCAACAGGCTTGCCGCTTCAATCACAACGACTGGGCAAGCGTGCAGAATGGAATTGACGACGGTTGGGCCGAACATAGAGGTCAGCAAAGTTCCTAACGCCGCTTTCGCGATCCAATACACCTTGGGGACGATGCAAGTTACACTGTAAAGTAGCGCTACCGCCGCCAAAATCCCCAGGATCACCATCGCTGCTATAGCGGTTTTGACCATGATGTGCTTAGCAAACGATTGAATAGCCCCCCAAGTTGAAAACTCCATGTCCGTGATTGTGTCGTATACAAGTTTGTTCCTTACTGTGCGTGAAGCTCGAGCATATGTGCTCTCGAACACATAGAGTAAGAGTTCTTTTTTTGCAGATGAAGGAGAAGGATTGGTTTCGCTTTTCGTAGTCGATTTGATGGCGTTTTCAAGATGAGTTTTTCGCAGTTGGAGGTCGGAGATTTTTCGCCATGCTTCAGGGTCTTCAGTCCTTCCTTGATGTATGAGCCTCAGCTTTTCTGCTTGTGTTTTTTCCAAGAGTGTCAACACTTCCTTCAGCATATGATTAAGCTTTTCTTGAAAGAGGAGCTCGATTTGGGTTTCTGGCATACGGGCGGCGGAAGCTTGGACGCTCACAAGCGTTGTCCAATCTTCGAAGGTGGCATTCGCAGTATAGGAGGCCACAATCAAGCGCACCTCTTTAGGGAGATGCGCTAGCTCTTCTTGAAGCTTAATGATTTTTCGGCCTTCTGGGGCAAGGCTTGGATAATTCTGGGCGTCAAATTCCCGAATAATCGAAGGGATAACAAGGGGTCTAATGGTCATGATTCTTAGCTCCTCGTTATTTTAAGCGAAGCTATTCTCTCACGAACACTCGATTCTTTTCTACTGCTCCCCTGTGCCTAATAAAATTTTTACAAATGGACAAAGGATCTAGCAGCAGAATTTAAAGCGCTCATGGTTCGTAGATCCCCAATTGGCCGCTTTTAAGCGGGCGTAGCATGCACTGCTGCTTGAGCCTGTTGAATAGGCCGCTGTTGATTGAGCCTACTGCGCTCAACAGTTGCCTGGTCTGCGATCTCAAGCCAGAGACTGAGTGCTTTCTGTCCTCCGGTTTCTAAGCGACGCGCCTCGACTCGGTCAGACATGGTTTTAAGAGAGGTCCCAATCTGATCGTTGCCTCTAAGAACCATTCCAGTTCCCCTCAATACGAGGCCGATTGGAAGCCACATGAGTTGCCACGCAACGTTGGTTGGGATCATGGCAACATCAAAAACAACTTTCAGAGCTCTAGAAGGTAGAGAATTTGCGTTCAACCTGAGCCGCTCTTGCAAAAAGCCTACTCCAAGTTTACAGAAAAATATACGCCATTGGTGATTGACCACCCAATCAATAGTGCCAACCGCCAAGCTAGCAGCTTGGATCACGACCGCAGGGCAATGATTGATGATGGAATTGACGACAGTCGGAGCCAAGGTTTGCGTCACAAATACGCTGAGTGCTGCTTTAGCCACGTGGTAAACCACCCAAATTTTGTAAGCGCAGTACAGTCCAGCAATGAACTGAAAGGTTGGATCTTGCAGGATGGCGACTATGAAGTTTGCGACCTTAACCATTGTTTTCTTGGCAAACGATTGAGTCGCTTCCAATATCGGCTGAAGCTCTGTTGATGCGGATAAAATGGCTTCTCTACCGCGTGGGGAAGAAATGTACACATCGTTGAATATGTAGGTCAAAAGCGCTTGCTTTGCAGTGATTGGGAATGGGTTGCTTAAGCTTCGGGTAGAGGATTGAAGGGCGCTTTCAAGACGAGCTTCCCGAGCTCGAAGAGGTTCCATTTGTCCTTCGGCAGGCGCATCATTGCTGATCACATCTTGAATCAACTTGGTTTGTGCTTTTAGAAGGTCAGAGAGTTTGAGTCTGCAGCTGGCCTCGATCGATTGCTCCGTATCCGATGCACAGAGAGAGGGTTGAAAGACGCCTGTGAGCGCTGTCCAATCTTCGATGGAGGCACTATAGGAGGCCACAAGAGAGCGCAGCTCTACCGGGAAATGGGAAGTCTCGAATTCATCTTGAATGTTAGGGACTTCGACTTCCCCGTGATTCGCATTAGCTTTAGGATAATTCGCATCAAACCCGCGAATAACTGATTGAACAAACGGCCCAGCTGAACTCAAAATGGTCATGACTCTTAGCTCCTCGTTATTTTAAGAGAAGCCATTCTCTCACGAACGCTCGATTCTTTTCTACTGTTCAATGAAGTTTTTACAGCTGATAGAGCTCAGCATACTTCTTTTTCAGGTATTTACAGTACGCAGCTTCTGAAAGGGGCTCTCCGCTCACGCGCTTTGCGAGTTCGTCGAGGTTGTAGCGCTTGCCGTGGGCGTGAATATTTTTTTTCAGCCACTCGCGGACGAACGCCAGATCGCCCCTCTCCACACGAGTTCCCCAATCGGGGTGCTCTTTGGCAAATGCGCCAAAAAACTGTGCTGCGAGTAGATTGCCTAAGGCGTAGGTCGGAAAATATCCAAAGTCGCCGAGCGACCAGTGGATGTCTTGCAAGCAGCCTTGTGCAGGAGTTGGGGGGACGATTCCAAAGAGCTCTTTGAATTTGGCATTCCAGGCGTCGGGTAGATCGCCGACGGACAATGTGCCTGAAATCAATTGCTTTTCGAGCTCGAAGCGCAAGATGACGTGTAGGCCGTAGGTGACTTCGTCGGCTTCGACGCGGGTGAAACTGGGGGTTACTTGGTGGATGGCGCGGTAGAATTTTTCCAATGAAATTTTCCCAAGAACGGCGGGTAATTTTTCCTGGAGTGTGGGGTAAAAGCGTTTCCAGAAGGGCATGCTTCGGCCGAGCAATGTTTCCCACCAGCGCGATTGGCTTTCGTGGACGCTGAGTGATGTGGCTTCGGCGAGTGGAGTTCCCCAATGTTTGATGGGGAGTCCCATTTCGTACATGGAGTGGCCCGCTTCGTGGAGAATGGAGAAGATGTTGCTCATGAACGAATGGGGTAAGTAGCGGGTTGTGATGCGGCTGTCTCTGGGGTGAAGGGCTATGGAAAACGGATGGGATGAGACGTCGAGGCGGGTGTAGGCTTTGTCGACGGGCATCTGAGAGGCAATCCATTGGCCGATTTCGTGCTGCTTGGCATCAGTGATCGCTCGAGTTAAAAAACGGACATCCGGCTGTTTGGCATTTCCGATTTTTCGAATTAGCTGTACGAGCTCTTGTTGCAACTTGCCGAAAATCTGGGATACGCGCTTGGAGCTCATGCAGGGCTCGTAGGCCTCGAGGAGGGCGTCGTACGGATGGTCTTCAAAGCCGAGGATTTCGGCTTTCTCTCGATTGAGTCGGATGATTTTTTCCAAAAAGGGGGCAAATAGGGCGAAGTTGTTGCTTTTTTTGGCGATGGACCAAACTTGGGCAGATTCTGAGGTGACTTGCGAAAACGTCTTTACGAACGAAGAGGGGAGGAGTTTGGCTTTGGAGTAGTCTTTGTGCCATTCGCGCAGGGCGGCGCGCTGTTCTTGCGAGAGGTGTTTTGCTTTGATCTGGCCGCTTTTGAGATGGACGAGTTTTGCAAGCGCCGCCTTGTAGCTGGGCGAGAGTTTTTCTTCGTGGATCAGATGAGAGAGCTGCGCGATCTGCTCGCTTCTCGCTCCAATTGCTCCGGGCGGCATGTACGTTTCTTGATCCCAGTGCAGCAGCGAAAGGATCGAGTTGAAGTGGTGGATCGCCGTCGATTTTTCGACAAGCGCCGCGTAGGGAGACAATTGCTTTTTAGCCATCTAATTTAACCTAATGCTACAACGTTGCAAATTTTTTCCAGTAAATGATCCAAAGGGCCACAAGCGGGCCCCACATCGCATACGCAGGGACCATCCCGCGCCCTTCGCTGACAATGAGCAGGCTTTCAAACACGGTTCTCACGGCGATGAATCCAAAGAGGCTGGCGGCTAGGATCAAAAAGGTGGGGAGTTTGCGCGAAAAGCGCATGGCAAAGGGAGCGACGACCCACAAAACGAAGAGTGGAAGCAGAGGGAGGGCGAGCTTGTAGTGCAGATGCGGCGCGCCGCCTGACTCTTGCAGCAGTGTGGAAATGGAGCGCCTTTCGAAGGGCGTAAAGACGGAGCTGAGGGTTTCTCGCTTCAGGGGAAGTTCGCTGAACACTCTTTGCTGAAAGCTCTCGGTTTTTTCTAGCTGACTTTGTCTTTGGAAGTGATCGCTGCAGCCTCCGACAGGCGGCCAGGTGGCGATGGACAAGGTTTTCATATGCCAAATGTCTTTGGCCGAGCGGATCCAGAATACGTCGAAGAGTTCTTTTTTTTCCGAGTCGAACTGCTGGTAGACGAGCTCGGAGTCGTCGTCAAGTGTGATGTTGCGCAGTTGCTTCTCTTCTGCGTATGCATGGTGTTTGCGATGGAGCGGGAATGTCGGGATGAGCCATTCGCTGTTTGCGTATCCGACCAAACTTAAAGTTAAGGCCAGCCAAGCAAAGGGCAAAAGAAGCCGCTTGGCGCTGATGCCTGCTGTTTGGAGGGCGATGAGCTCGAGGTGGCTATTTGAGTCGAATAAAACGTGGAGCGTCGCTAAGAGAAACGAGAGGGGTGAAAACAGGTCGAGATGCATGAGAAAATAGCGAAGGTAGTGGAGCGCTAAATCAACAGGAGAAATGTGATCGCGTCCTAAAAACCGGACGCCGTGGATGGAGAGATCGATGAGCACGTACACGCAGAAAATACAGCCGAGTAAAAACGCATACGTGACGAGGATCTTGCGCAAGAAATACCACTTCCACTTCATTTGCGCCCTGCGTTGATGGCCTTCAGTTGTAGAAATGAGGCTCCCCATGCGATTGGATGGGGGAGCGCGTACGCCAGTGCTCCAAAGAGCAGATTCGCTTTAAAGCCTTTGCCGAGGAAATAACTCGATAGAATGAAGAGGGTTAAACTCAATGGGACGAGAAGAGAACGGTTTTTTGCCATGCGTCCCTGTTCGATTCCGAATGCGCTGCCGAGGAGTGTGAATGTGAAGACCGAGATCGAGAGGGAAATGCGACGAAAGAGCTCGAGCCAGGCTTTAGTTCCTGGGATGCCCGGTTCTTCGGTGCGCTGTCTCAACGTTTGAAGGCTCATGCCGGCAAGCTCGTTTTTTCGGAGGCGGTTTTTTCGCAAAGCTCCAGAGAGAAGTGGCGCTTCGGTCGACATCGATTGCTGATTTTCTAAGATGACTGAATCGAATTGCGCATCGTCTTCTGAGGGCAAATGCGAGAGGGTTGAGACGCCCTGACCGAGTAATTGATTGCCTCGGAGCCGGAGTTGATTGGCTGCGAGCAGGCTGAGCCGCTCGTGGCGCTTTATGTAGCCGATCAGAACTAGATCGCTCACTTTTTTGCCCTCTTTTTCGGTCTCAAAGCGGGCGTATAAGTTGTCTCGGTTGAGGCTCCGTTGACTTTGGAGGATGAGCAGTGGGTTTTCAGAGGTTGTGTTGTACATCATGGTTTTTGAGGCTCTCCGACAAAAGGGAGCCAAGTCTGTGCAAATGGCAAAATTCAGAAGGCTTAAAAAGCAGCTCGCGATCCACATGGGGCTCAATGCCGTTGCCAGGCTCACCCGAGCAGAGCGCAGCGCCGTGAGCTCATAGGACCTACTGAGCCGCTCGATGAATAGAAACGAGCCGATCAGCGCAGAAAGGGGGATCGCCATCGGCAAAATAAAGGGGATTTGGTAGAGTGTGAACACTCCGGCCTTGCTCCAATTGGACGTTGCAGCGGCAAAGCGGGCGATTTCCTTGAAGCGTAAGACGAGTAGAACCGAGACAAACGTTCCCACAGACAAAGCAAACATGCGCAAGTAGTTCAAGACGGCGTAGCGCCAAAGAATTGGGAGTCCCACGTGCAAAGAATACTCGAGCCGACGAAAAGGGTGAAGGATTTTATCCATGCGCATTGGGACAAAAAAAGTCCGCTCCTCCTCGGATTTTCAGGGGGGCCCGATTCTAAAGCGCTGCTCCATTGTCTTTTGGATGCTGGAGTGACGCCCTTGCACTTAGCGCACGTCGATCACGGCTGGCGCGAAGAGAGTGGAGAAGAGGCGCTGCAACTTGCGCGCGAAGCGGATGCGTTGGGACTGCCATTCCATTCGATTCGTTTGAGCGAACGTGTGGAGCGCAACCTCGAAGATCACGCGCGCAAGGCCCGTTTTGCATTTTTTCGGGAGTTGTTTCAGCAGATGCCGTTTCAGGCTCTGCTGCTCGCCCACCACAGAGACGACGTTGCAGAAACGGCGCTGAAGCGTCTGCTTGAGGGTGCGCATCTTCCCCAGCTGAGTGGGCTCATCCCACGCGCCTCGATCGATGGATTGCCCATCTGGCGCCCCCTTCTAACCATTCGCAAGGAAGCGCTGCTCCAAGAGCTCGAGAGACGCTCCACGACGTTTTTGACTGACCGGACAAACGACGACCCAAAATTCTTACGGACGCGGCTGCGCCAGGGCATCTTACCGGCGTTGGCTGCGACCTTTGGCAAGGAAGTGAGCGAAAATCTCGCGCAGCTCTCTGAGCGGGCGCTTGAGCTTCGCGAGTATCTCGAGCGGCGTGTAGAGGTGTGCTGGGAGGAGGGGAAAGAGAAGGGCGTATTCGACACGCACCTGCTTGCGGCAGAGCGTCTTGAGGTCCGCTATTTGGTCCAGAAGGCTGTGAGCGGCATGAAGATGACTTTAACTCGCTGTGTATTAGAATCTTTGGTAGATACTCTTTTGAATAAAACTCCATACCGTCAGTTTGAGGTCGGAGGCCGGACGTTGGTCGCGGATCGGGGTTTTTTTAGGACAAATTAATCCGTATTTGTTATAACAACATTTATGGCCAATGAAAAGAAGTCGAAGCTCGACCCCAGGAAGGGCTTTCCTGGTGGTTTTTTATTGTTTTTGCTCGTCGCTGTTTCCGTCATTTTAGGGATTCAAGCCCTCACCTCAGAGCGCGTGGCAAAAGTCTCCTTTTCCCATCAAGTTGAGCATTTGTCCAATCTAGATCTGACAATTCCCGAAGACAACCGCAAAATTGCGCAGAACGACCATCTCGTCACGTTCAGCGGCAAGTTTCGCGAAGCGCTTCCTCAAGATGCACAAGATCGGTACCGCTATCTCGAGCTATTGAATCAAACTCATGTTCTTGCAGCCGATCGCCTTCGCCTCTCCTCAGAGCTCACGGTTCTTCAGAAAAGTGTGCAAGATGCGGCAGATCTGTATCTTCACTTGAGCGGTAGCCCAATTTCTCGCGGTGGCTTTACGGTCATCGGTTCTTTTTACAATACTCCCGAGCGCGATAGTTCTGTCATTGTACGCACCCTCTCGCCGCGCGATGTGGTCAGCCTTCGCTTGGTCCAAAATTCATTGAATTTAGCCCGTCAAACGACAAATGCGGAGAGCGTCGATGAGCTCGAGCGCGAGCTCAGCGCTCTT
>CAYGHT010000029.1:2755-13227 GCA_964349755.1 uncultured bacterium | reverse complement strand
ATCGATGCCTCTGCCATTGTCGATGGCTATTTCGGCGACTGCAGCCGCATGGTGGCGATTGGTCTCGTGTCGAGCGAACGGAAGCTAGTGATGGACGTTTCTTTAGAGTCGCTCCGTCGCGCCATTGCAATTTGCCGTCCTGGCATTCTCATTTCAAAGATCGGCCAAACCATCGAAGACTATGCGAGAGGCCAAGGGTGCTCTGTCGTGAACCAATTCGTCGGCCACGGCACCGGGCTCGAATTCCACGAGCCTCCCGAAGTCCCGCACCACTACAACGACATTCACATTCCCATGGCAGCTGGCATGGTGTTCACCATCGAACCGATGATCAATGCAGGTGTGCGAGAAGGGATTGTCGACTCAAAGGACCATTGGACTGCCCGAACAAAAGATGGGCGCGCATCCGCGCAATGGGAACACACCATTCTGATCACAGAAGATGGGCATCGGATCTTGACTCTTCTAAAATAGCTGTCCCTGCTCCGCAGGAAGATTTCCAGCGCGCTTGACAGCAGGCGGCTGAACCGCCATGAGATGCGAGACGAGCTCCTCGAGAAGCGAGTTGTCTTTGACAAGGCCTTGGCGCTCTTCTTCTAGCGCATCGAGCACTTGCTGCACAGCGGGAACGACCAACTCCGCCTCCAAACCTTTCTGCTCCCCTTCGCGTCGGAGAGTCTGCAATTCGGTGTCTGCGCGGAATAGCTCCGCTCTCACTTGGTGGAGGAGATTGCCTTTTTCTTCGAACTGAACTCGTAGTTGGTTGTAGAGCTGCTCGATGTGCGAAGGACTTTTAGCTTCCGGCACTGGTGACTGCGGCGCTACTGCCGTGGATCCAAGAGGCTCACTTCGCTTCACTTCGAGCTCTTCTTGCAGCAATGCAAGGCGGGTCGAGAGGAAGTTGCGCTCTTCGCTCAACCGCTCGATTTCTTGAGCTCCATTGCCGCTCAAGTGGATTTGCTCCATCAATTTTTCGACATGGTTTTCGGCCATTTCGAGCTCGACTCGAGCGGCGCTAAGCTCGCTCTCAAGCGCCTCGCAGCGAGCCGTCTTTTCGGCAGCAGTACGGGAGCTCGTCTCGGAGGAGAGCTGAGTCTGTGCACTTAAAACCCTCGCTGCGTTGAGCTCTTTAAACAACTGGCGATTCTGTTCGACGAGGACGCTCTCGGTTCCGATTCGATGGAGCTCTTTTTGCAACGCGTCAATCTCTTCGAACAAATCGCCGATGCGCCGCTGGCTTTGAATCACTTCGCGCCCGCGCGCTTCATTTTCATTCGCCGATTTTGCCGATGCTTGTCGAAGCACTTCATTCAAGACTTGGAGCGAAGAGGACTCTGCTTGAGTCTCTTCGAGCGTCTGGCGAATCTCCTGCAACTTCTCGAGCAAGCAAGCGCGCTCCCGATTCGCTTCGTCTCTTTGAAGCGTCAGCTCGTCTTCCATGTTCGAAATCGTCTGGATCTTCGTTGCAAGCGCTGATTCGCTCGCGTCTCGCACCTGGCTGCTTAACTGAAATGCCAACGTCGTCACAATCAGCGCAGCGCCAACCGATGCTTCAAATCCGAGCTGCTGAAGATGGCCCTCGCTCATCCAGGCGTGTTTGGCAATCGCCACCAGCCCAAGCAGTGCCAGGGCGTAGCTGCAGCCTCGGGCGCCTCCGCGGATACAGAGCAAAACGCCCAGCAATGCGGTGAAGAAAATCTCGGCATTGGAGCCGCGAGCCACGAGGAACGAAAGACTCAAGAACACAGGCCCGAGCACCTGCAAGATGTGAACATCGTCCCAGCACCGACGGATAAACAACAAACTTCTTTGCATCATAATCGTTGCAGTGCCTTGGCCACAGTCAATAGACCATATTCCAGTCGCTTCAAATCAAAATGTTCATTGGGCGCGTGAATTTGATCGGTCGGCAACCCGTATCCCATGCCGACAACCTCCGCTCCGATCGCTGTCGAAAGCGGAGCTACGACAGGGACGGACGCTCCGGATAAGACCCGCTCGCAAGGGCGTCCCATGACCTCTTCCGACGCAGAAGCCACGGCGCTGGCCACCCGCGAATGGGGCTTTGCACGGTAGGCGGGAGCGCCAGGGTAGAGAGCGACTTCAAGACGCATGCCAGGCACACAGTGGCGCTGTAAAAACGAAATGATTTGACGGCCAATTTTTTCAGGATTTTGAGATGGCACCAAGCGGCACGAAAGCTTTGCGATCGCCTTCGCTGGAATCACCGTCTTAAACCCATTGCCGGTATAGCCCCCAGAAATGCCGTTGATCTCGAGAACAGGCCGGAAAATATTCGCCTCTTGCAACGTTTTTCCCGCTTCCCCGCCAAACGCCTCGATGCCAAAGCGGCTTGTATACTCCGCGCGGCTGACACGTGGAGGATAAAGCTTTTTTTCTTCAGCAGATGGTTCCAACACATCGTCATAAAAGCCATCGACCGCAACACGCCCTTGAGCGTCGTAGAGTTTTGCGAGCAGCTCGACAAGCGCTCGATTGGGATTATACGCAATGCCCCCATGGAGCCCAGAGTGGAGATCGCCCCGAGATCCAGTCAATGAGACATCCATCGACAACATGCCCCGCGCCCCAAGATTGATCGCCGGTGTCTTTGCGTCGAAAGAATCGTAATCGACAACAATCAAATGCTCTGCCTTCAAACGCGCCGTTTCCTTCGGAAGAATTGCCAGCAATCCCTTGCTCGAAGCTTCTTCTTCCCCCTCGATACAGAATTTCACATTAATGGGCAATGGCCCAAACGTTTTCAACATCCGGACAGCCGCCATCGCAAAAAAGATCTGCCCCTTGTCGTCGACCGCCCCGCGCGCATACACATTCCCATCGCGCTCCGTCGGCTCAAATGGATCGCTCTTCCACAGTTCAAGAGGATCCACAGGCTGCACATCGTAGTGTCCATAAATCAAAACCGTCGGCTTGTCAGCTCCAGCCGTACAATCTTCCGCATACACCACCGGATGCACCGGCGTCTGAATCAACTCAGCTCGAAGCCCGCTGGCCACCAAGTAGCGCTGCACCCACGCCGCACACGCTACAACCTCTTCTTTAAATGCGGGCTCTGTGCTGATCGAGCGAAAGCGCAAAAACTCAAAATAATCGGCGCGAAGCGAAGCGCGATGTGTTGCAATCCAAGCAGCTAGCGAATCCATCAGATAACCCCTCTGAGTAAAGGGAGCGGAGTATAGAAGTTCAGAAACATTGGATCAATAAGGGAATTTCAGGTGCAGATTAAACAACACCTAAATTCACATTATTGACAGATAAGGTATGTTTTTGATACCTTTTAGAGAAAAGGACATCGAACGTGGACGCAAAGAAACTCGGGAAACGACTGAGAGCGATCAGAGAAAAAAATGCTCTGACCCAAGAGGCGGTGGAGAAAGCAATCGCTCTTCCCCATAAAGCGATGACTCACGTTGAAGCGGGGGTCAGAAACATCTCTTCCCTGGAGCTCTCGAAACTCGCAGATCTGTTCCACGTGCCAATTGCTGATCTATTTTCAGATCCAATTGCACCGGAGGAAGATCTCCTCGTAGCGCTTTACAGAGCAGCTCCTGGCATCAAAGAAAACCCAATCGCACGTGAAACAATCGCTCGATGCATCCACCTTTGTCGAGAAGGTGCTTTTCTCGAAAAGCTGCTGGATCTGTCTCGACAACACACCATCCTTTCCTACCCATTTCCCGCTCCCCAAACAGTGGGAGATGCCATTTCGCAAGGAGAAAGAGCTGCCGACCAAGAACGACGCCGTCTTGGAATTGGCACTGAACCGATTCACGATCTGCTTCAACTCCTCACCCAACAAGGCATCTGGGCTGCTGGAACAGAACTTCCCGCTGAACTATCAGGGCTGTTCATTCATCATCCAAACATAGGAATGGCGATTCTCGTCAATGCAAAGCAAAGCCATTTTCGCCAGCGCTTTTCCTATGCGCACGAATATGCTCATGCCTTATTCGATCCTCAAAGAACGGTGGCAATTTCCAATCAAGATGGAGTGGGAACGCTGATTGAAACGAGAGCCAATGCATTTGCAGCAGCCTTTTTAATGCCCGAAATAGGCATCGCAAATCGACTTCGCTCTCTTGGCAAGGGGGCTCCTAGCCGCACCCGCATGGCTGTGTTTGATCCAGTGAAAGAAGAACTGACCGAAACAGAGCAACGCCGCTCATTTCAACACATCGCCCCCCAAGACGCCGCCCTTCTTGCGCACCACTTTGGAGTCAGCTATCAAGCCATGGTCCATCGACTTCACAGCCTTCGCTATTTCAACCGCGAAGAAAGTCACGCGCTACTACAAGCCGAGCGCACCGGAAAAGACTACCTCCGCGCCCTCAACCTTTTCGAAGACGTCGAAAAACCAGCCAACTCACCTCAAGATCGCACCCTCAAAGCCTCAGTCGCCCACTTCGCAATCGAAGCCTACCGCCGCGAAGAAATCTCTCGAGGCCGCCTCCTCGAACTCGGCAAGTTGCTGCAGCTGCCAGGAGACACGTTACTGCGGCTTGCTCTAAAATAAAGGTTCGGCCTTGGAAATTGTTGTCAGTGACACCTCTGTACTGCTGAACTTTCTTAAAATTCAGCGACTCGACCTGCTAGAAAATTGCTCTCATTCATTTCTCATTACAGAACATGTAGAAGTAGAAATTGCGGATTATTATCCGCAGCAATGCCGCTCGTTGCAAAAAGCTATTGAGCAAGAAATTCTCCAAAAAATTACGCTCATCCACCCAATCGAAATGGATCTTTTCAGCGAATTGAGCCAAGAGAAGTTTCTCGGACGCGGAGAATCTTCAGCCATCGCGGTCGCAATCCATCGAAACTTGAGTCTTGCCATCGACGATGTTAAGGCGATTAAATCGGCTCGATCCATGGCTCCAGCTTTGCCTATTCTCCGCACACAAGATCTAATTGTAGCCATGCTCCAGCAAGAAATCCTGACACTTCCCGAAGCAGACGCTATCCTCAGCACATGGGCGGATAAGCACCGGTTCAAGCTGAAAATTCGAAGTTTTCAAGAGTTGTTGCAAGGCGTCACTGAATAACGCCCCCGCCAAGGCACTCATCGCCGTCGTAGAAAACGACCGATTGCCCTGGAGTCACTGCCCGTTGCGGTGCATCAAAAACGACCTCTGCCACTCCATTCTCAATTGAGAGAACAGTGCACTGCTGATCCGCTTGACGATATCGAATTTTGGCCGTGCAAGAAAAAGGGACTGCTGGCATCTCGCCGCGCACCCAGCTCAGCTCGGTTGCCGTGAGACGTTCTCGAAAAAGTGCCGGGTGATTTGCTCCCCGCTCGACAAATACGACATTGCTTGCGGCGTCTTTGTCCACCACATACCACGCATCGCCCTCGCCTCCAAGCCCCATCCCGCGTCGCTGACCAATCGTGTAGAAGGCCATTCCTTCATGCTCTCCCACCACTTCCCCAGCAAGCGTTTTAAAATGCCCTGGTTTAAGGCCGATGTACTTTGCGAGAAATGGCTTAAAATCCCGCTTGCCGATGAAGCAAATTCCCGTGCTGTCTTTTTTCTCAGAGGTCGCAAGCCCATGCGCAGCAGCAAGCGCGCGCACTTGGGATTTACGAAGCGCTCCCACAGGAAACAACACAGAGCGGAGCGCAATATGTCCCACTGCATGCAGAAAATAGCTTTGATCTTTCTCAGGATCGACGCCCTTCAACAATCTGCCCTCGGCGTCCGTGCGACAATAATGCCCCGTCGCTAAAAATTGGCCGCCGAGCTCTTTAGATTTTTGTAAAAACGCCTTGAACTTGATCTCTCGATTGCAAAGCACATCGGGATTGGGCGTCAGCCCCTTCTGAATGTCCCCAAGAAATTGCGAGAACACCGCCTCCCGATACTCCTCAACAAAATTCACACTGTAGTACGGAATCTCGAGCTGATCGCACACCTTCACCACATCCTCAAACTCGCGCGACGCCATGCAGCGCCCTTCTGGATCGGTCTCTTCCCAATTCTTCATGAAGAGCCCAATCACCCGATACCCTTGCTGTTTGAGAAGAAGCGCCGTGACCGAGGAGTCCACGCCGCCAGACATGCCGACGATGACGGTAGGGGGCATTTGGAGAGCTAGGCGGGGGCGTTGAGTGGCGGTAGCTCACTACCCGTCTCGGCTAGCGGATCTACTACTGGAGAAGGTGTTGGCTGAACAAGTAGTTC
The DNA here is from genome assembly GCA_964349755.1 of uncultured bacterium. Classification (GTDB taxonomy): domain Bacteria; phylum Chlamydiota; class Chlamydiia; order Chlamydiales; family SM23-39; genus CAITMJ01. Next base: position 7,024 of record CAYGHT010000029.1, on the reverse strand, counting down.
AGGGGGCTTCTTGAAGAAGAAATGCTTCAATGCCGCATGCAACAGAGTCAAACCACAAATCAAGGGCAACGCCAAAGCAGCGATCTTCATTGCTTTCGTCATCACAATTCCAGTCGCATAAACATATGTACCTCCTAGGCATGCTACCGCCAGGCACGCCGAGAGCGTTGCTATGTGTCCAGAAGTAATAACGCTGCTCATGATCTGCTCCTCAATTTAAGTTTTAGGGACCTTAAGTGTACCATGGACGGCTGGTTCTTGACCACGGAAATCTTGGAGCCAAAAAAACTTTAACAAAAAGTCGAGCGCCAGCATACACTCAAGCGCTAGAGAGGCACGCATGAAAACCACGAGAATTCGCAAAGTTCGCAGGCGTACCCCTACTAAACGAGGGCCCGTTAAGAAAATGAAGAAAGCATTGCCACTAACCCAAGCTCAGAGGACACCTAAAGAGGAAGCGGCTTGGCAAGAAAAACTCAAGAAAATAGTAGACAAAATCGTCGATGAGCATGCAGACGTTCTTAAGCGACTCGCTGACCGATGACCACATATCTTAGCGCAGAGGATGCAGAGCGAATCCACGCGACCATTTTGAAAAACTCTGGAGGGCTCGATGGACTTCGTGACCGAAACTTGCTGCTGTCAGCATTGGATGCACCGAAAGCCACCTTTTCAGGGCACGAGATGTATCCAACAATCGCCGATAAAGCAGCCACGTACCTCTATCATCTCATCAAGAATCATCCATTCAATGATGGGAATAAACGGACTGCCTACGTGGTGGTTTTTACTTTTCTAGAAGCAAACGACGTCCAACCTCACTTCACCAAAGAAGAGCTGGAAGAGGCCGCTGTGCTTGTGGCCGAAAACCAAATGAGCAAAGGCGAAGTCCTCACGTTTTTCCGCGGCTCTTACGTCTCATCTGATCGCGGTTAGCGCCGCTCTCCAAATCAAGCCCATTTTTCTACATGGTTTTTCGGAGCCGCGCAATCCGCTCTTCAAGCGGCGGGTGCGTAGAAAACAGATGGAGAAGCCCTCGCTTAGAGGGGCGGGAAATTTTAAAGGCGGCAATCGCCCCGTTTTCGGTGCGGGGATCGGGAGTGACTTTCGAGCTTTGCAGGGCCTGAAGCGCTTGGATCATGTTCTCCTTTCCGGCAAACTTGGCGCCTCCTGCATCCGCTCGAAATTCGCGAGCGCGGGAATAGGCGCACACGATGAGAGAGCCGAGGACCATGAAGACAATTTCAAAGACCATGGTCAATGCGTAGAAACTTCCGTAGCTGCCGCGGGATTCTTCATTGCGATTTTTCCCTAAGCCAGAGATGACAAAGGCGAGAACTCGGGCGAGAAACATGACGAATGCGTTGATGACGCCTTGCAGCAAGGTCATCGTCACCATATCGCCATTGGCCACGTGGGCAATTTCATGGGCCAGTACAGCTTTGAGCTCTCCTTCGCTCATCCGATCGAGCAACCCCGAAGAGACGGCTACGAGAGAGCGGCTACGAGAGGGTCCTGTGGCAAAGGCGTTGGGCTCTTTGGAATGAAAGATGCCGACCTCGGGCATGGTGTGAAGGTTCGCTGTGCGAGCGAGCGCATACACAGTCTGGAGAAGACTGGCCTCTTGTGGGGACGCAGTTTTTGGATCGATGAGTTGAACGCCCATCGCCCATTTTGCCATTTTACGAGAGAGCGCAAGAGAAATGAGCGCACCTCCCATGCCCCAGACAAGGCACCAGATGGCGAGCGAGATGTAGTTGAGGCCCATGGAATTGAGGTAAGGACCGACATTCAAGAGCCGAAGAACGACCGAGATGGTGATCATCACGAGGAAGTTGAGCGCAATGAAGAGAAAAATTCGTTTGGCAACCGACATGAGCTTTAAACCTAGTTGTTAGTGAAACGCATTATACGCAACCGGCGGGGGCTCCTGTCAAATAGCAAATTCCTTTGCATGAAATGATTGTTTCTGCGATCTATCTCTGAAGAAACTTCGGAGATTGATGCAAGAAGTAATCGAGCCGCCATCGCAAGCCATGGAAAACATTAAGCAAGCGCTCGGCAAATCACATGCATGTTATGTACTCATCACTTGCAACGAATCGACATCTCCAGGAGAGATGGCAGTCCAGATGGACTATGAGGGAGATGAAACGCTCGCTGCGTTTCTCGTCGACAATGCAAGCCAAATTTTCGATGAGCGTTTAGCGCATCGCGAATCTAATACCAATCCCAGTTAAAAGCGTGCTACACTCTTCTATCTTATGACGGAACCTCTCATCCTCATCACTGGAGCCGCCGGCATGATCGGCTCGTGTCTTGTGCGCGCGCTCAATGATCGCGGGGCGTCCAATCTTCTTCTCGTCGACGATCTTCGCTCTGGAATCAAGTGGAAAAATCTCGTCGGCAAACAGTTTGTCGATCTGATCTCGAAGCATGCTCTTTTTGATTGGCTTGTGGGAAAACAGGATCAAGTTGCGGCCATTGTCCATTTGGGCGCTTGCTCCAATACGATTGAAACAGATGTCGATTACTTGCTCGAAAACAACACGCGCTACTCCATCCGTCTGGCTGAATGGGCCATCACTCACAACAAACGCTTTCTCTACGCCTCATCGGCAGCCACCTACGGCGATGGAACGAAAGGCTTCCAAGATGACGAGGCAACTCTCGAAGAGCTACGCCCCATCAATCCGTATGCTTTTTCTAAACAGCTCGTCGATCTTTGGATGAAACGAACGGGGGCGCTCCGCCACGTCGTTGGACTCAAATATTTCAATGTGTTTGGTCCCAACGAATACCACAAAGGGCACATGGCTTCCATGGTGCTCAAAATGGCTCAAAAAGCGGCCCTTGGCGGCACAATTCAACTGTATCGCTCCAATGAAGCGCGCTTTGCCGATGGAGATCAATGCCGCGATTTTCTGTATGTGAAAGATGCAGTGAAGATGACGCTGCTATTTTTAAGCCCTGAAGGGCTGCATAAAACGGGGATCTACAACATCGGTCGAGGAGAAACGACGACGTGGAATGCACTTGCGCGCGCGCTCTTTCAAGCGCTTAAGTCCCCTCCCCGCATCGAGTACATCGATCTGCCGGACACGCTCGCGCGCCAGTACCAAAATTACACGTGCGCGCACATGGCAAAATTTCCATTTCCGATCAAGACAATGCCGATTGAAGCTGCTGTGCAAGAATATGTGAACAATTATCTCTCCCAAGACAAACGATGGTAAAACTTACAAAAAGCTTAAGTGCGCTCAAACCCTTCAAGGCGCTCTGCATTGGGGATTTTCTCCTCGACGTCTACACGATGGGCAAAGTGCGTCGAATTTCTCCAGAAGCTCCGGTCCCGGTGATGGAGGCCATCTCGCAAGAATCGAGACCGGGCGGCGCTGGCAATGTCGTGTTGAACCTGAAAGCGCTTGGCGGCCAAGTGTCTGCCGTGGGACGCGTCGGAAACGATGCAGAGGGTGAAGACTTAAATCGTCGCATGGAGCTTTTTACAGAAAAGCGATACAAAACACCTGTCAAAAATCGACTCATTGCGGACAGCCAACAATTGCTCCGAATCGATTTTGAAACCATTCAGCCGTTGAGCGAGCAACTGGAGCTCCAAGTGGTGGAGCATCTCCGCACGGCGATTCCAGACGCTCAAATCGTCGCGGTATCCGATTACGGCAAAGGCTTCCTAACGCCCTCGCTCCTCCACGCCTGTATCGAGATCGCACGCGAGGCGCAAATACCTCTCGTCGTCGATCCAAAGGGGATTCAGTTTGCAAAATATCGGGGCGCCACTGTTCTCAAGCCGAATCTAATCGAAGCCTATGCGGCGGCAAATCTACCCCTGAATGCGCCGCTCGAGGACGTGGCGGACATTCTGTTGAATGTGACAGAGGCCAAGTTTCTTTTGATCACTCGCTCTGAAGCGGGAATGTCGCTCTTTGAGCGATGCGGAAAGCGAACCGATTTTCCAGTGCCCTCGCGCGCCCAAGTCAAAGACGTGACCGGCGCTGGCGATACAGTGCTGGCTGTGATCTGTGCAGGAATTGCCAATCGATTGGAGATGAGCGCCACGATCCAGCTGGCCAACATTGCAGCTGGCCTCTCGATCGAGCAAATTGGATGCGTTCAGGTCACCTTGGCTGAAATTGCAAGGCGACTCATCCGTTTCGACACCAATCCAAAAATCTTTCACGAAGATCATCTCGACGCCCTCGTTCACGCACTCCATGGACGGCGCTACACTCTGCTCGTCCTCCAAGCTCC
>CAYGHT010000029.1:0-2745 GCA_964349755.1 uncultured bacterium | reverse complement strand
ACCAATGCCCTTTGCCGCACAATTCGGCAGTTGAGCGATAAAATCGAGGGCGAACTCATGGTGCATCTTCATGGAGGCCCCCCAAGTCCAGAATTCATCCACCTCTTGTCTTCGCTCGACGAGGTCGATTTCATCATTCCAGAACTGAAGAGTCTCGAGTGCTTGTCTGGAGTCCTACAGCCTGATGAGATTGTGAGAGTATAAAAAACGCCGTGCCCGTGTGCGTGCCCGAACGTAAATAGATTTCGGGCACGCACACGGGCACGATTTAGACTTGCGGGTAACGATTCGAAGTGTGACACATGCCTTCAACGGCATGTGTCACACGGCGATTTACTCGGGTTTTGGTTCTGCAGCAGCAGGAACTGCAAGCGTCGCGACGTTGATGCCCTCTGGAATGATCGTCAGCTGAAAATTGACTGAGATCCCCTCTTTGAGTTTGGCAACGAGCTTGTGAACCCCTGTTTGCTTGATCGGCTTTGTGAGAGCGATGTTGCGCCGCTCCAATGGGAGTCCTCGCTCAGCAAAGAGTTGAGCTACATCGGCTGCACTGACAGAGCCATACATGTGTCCTTCCGGATCCACTTTGACTTTGATTTCCACTGCAATCGACTCGATTTGACGAGAGAGTTCTTCCGATTCTCGACGATCGACGATGGCTTGTTTTTCGCGCTCTTCGCGAAGTCTTTGTTGCTTGCGCAAGGTGTTTGGCGATGCAATGATGGCCATTTGTTGAGGGAGTAGGCAGTTACGAACGTAGCCAGGCCGTGCAGAGACGACCTCGCCTTTTTTTCCGAGGCCCTCGACATCGTTCAAAAGAAGCAGTTGTTGTTTCATGGAAGCCCTCGATTATTCTTCAGCGACAAAGGGGAGCAGCGCCATGTGACGCGCTCTCTTGATCGCTTTTTTCAAGATTTGTTGATAATAATGGGAAACACCGGTGATGCGGCGCGGCAAAATTTTGCCCCGCTCACTGATGAATTGCTTGAGCGTATCGATGTCTTTGTAGTCGATTCCATCGGCTTTAGACAAAAGAAATGGGCATGCTTTACGCCGCTTGGAAAAGGGAGAGTCGCCTCCAAAGCCTGCGCCAGGACCTGCATTCGCTCCTGAAGAAGCGCCAGTGTCTCCGCTTGGAGCATGAGAAGATGCGGTATGTTTTTTCGGCATATGGACCTTAACCTTGTGTTTTCAGGGGTTTGAATTGGAGATTCTCTGGGACTGTTTCAACCCGGGTGGTCATATAGCGAATTAAATCCTCATGCAGAGGGTATTCTTTCCACAGTTCTGCGATCGCTCCAGTTGGCGCTTCAAAGAAGAGGACGTAGTAGTACCCTTCTCGTTTTCCATTGATTTCATAGGCCATTTTACGGCGGCCAAGTTCGAACGTCTTTGGGATGGTTCCCCCTTTTTGGGTGATCCCATCAACGATTTTATCAAATGCTTTTTTGCGAGATTCATCGCTCAGCGTTGCACTCAGGATATACATCCCTTCGTACAACCCCTTTCTTTGTTGTCTAGTCATCCTCATTCCCTATGCTTGGAGTCGATGGATTCTGAATAAAATTCATCGCACGGGTTATTCCTTTTTCAATCCACACAGCCGTTGCTTTGGCGGCTCGCTCCAGGATCTCGGAAACGAGCACTTCTTCTTCTTTAGAAAACTGTCCCAGCACATAGCTGGAAAGGTCTTCTCCTTGATTCTGGCCTACACCTACTTTGAGTCTGGCGTACCGAAGACTTTGGAGCGACTCTTCAATGCTCTTGAGGCCATTGTGGCCACCTGAGGATGAGTTGCTCTTCAACCGGAGTTTCCCAAACCCAATCGTCACGTCGTCCGCGATCACGAGCAATTGCTCTAACTCAATCTTGGCCAAACGCATTACCCGGAGGACCGATACACCGCTCAAATTCATGAACGTGAGCGGTTTTAATAAAATACACGGCTCCGAGCAAATCGTCCCTTTTGCAACCAAGCCTTGGGCTCTCAAGCTTTTGCGAAACTCTAAGCCATTTTTCTTGGCGAGCAGGTCCACAACCCGAAAGCCGATGTTATGGCGCGTTTTTGCATACTGCCGCCCCGGATTGCCGAGACCTACAATCAGCCGCGTCACACTTTCTTCGCGATCACTACCGCCACTTCAGTCATCTTCGCAAGTGGCCGGACCGACTCAGGAATCGCAATGTCGGACAACCGAAATGCCTGGTTGATTTCGAGCTTGGTGATGTCGAGGATAAACTCTTGCGGGATGTGCTTAGGCAAGCAAATCACGCGAAGCGTCCGGAGCACTTGACGAAGAAATCCTCCGAGCTTAATCCCGGCGCATTCTGCAGCTCCAGCGAGATTGATCGGCACATTCACAGTCACAGGGACATTGTCCGCGATCAGCGCAAAATCGATGTGCTCAATCGCATAGCTTGCTGGATGATAGTGAACGTCTTTAATGATTGCTTTGTGGTGTTTTTTCCCATCGTGCAATTCAAAAATCGTCGTCGCAAGGAGCCCGCTTTTTAAATTGCGCAAGATGGCGCGAAACTCATCGCCCTGCACCGAGATCATTTCATTGGGTCGACCTTGTCCATACAAAATCGCAGGGATGTTGCCGTCTCTTCGAATTTTCTGAGTCGCACTTCGTTTGTTGTCCTGTCGAGAAAAAATAGTCAGTTTCATCATCTACCTAAAAGTTATATTTGGGGCGGAAGGATTCGAACCTCCGAATGGCGGTACCAAAAACCGCTGCCTTA
>CAYGHT010000028.1:3946-13309 GCA_964349755.1 uncultured bacterium | reverse complement strand
GAAATGGCATGGGCAAATGCGCGACGGATATCGGCATTTTGGAACGGGGAGCTCGACGTGTTGAAGGCGAGGAATTTGGTCGTGGCCACGGGAAAAAAGGTCAGCAATTTCTTTTTCTCGAGATCGTCGACCACAAGACTTGGGAAAAACGAAAGTGGGCTTCGGATGAGATCAAAATGGCCGCTCGCATGCATGTGAAGAACCGCCATTTCTCGATCGAGAATGTCGATGAAGACGCGGGTTAATTTAACTCGGGCCTCTTCGTGATAAAGAGGGTTTTTTTCGAGCGTGATTTCTTGGTTAAACTTCCATTCTTTCAGGACAAATGGGCCGTTTGAAAAGACGTTTTTTGGATGGCGTCCCCAGCTGAGGTCTGTTTCTCTTACTTGAGGGTGAACGGGGAGGAGAACTGACGAGGCGGCAATTTGTAAAAAATAGGGAGCTCTACGGTCGAGCTCAACGACTAACGTTTTGGCATTCTTTGAGCGAATTCCAACCTCATCGAGTGGCACCTTCCCTTCCTTGGCGCGCTTCGCATTTTTGATCGAGTACAAAAGATACGCATCGGGAGAAGGAAACTGGGGGTCGAGGATACTTTTCCACGATCTTTCAAAGTCGTAGGCCGTCACAGCCGTCCCATCGGACCAAAGGGCATCTCTTAAGTGGAACGTGTAAAGTTTGCCATCCGAGGAGATCTCATAAGATTGGGCCCCCGCAGGAGAAAGGCTCATGTCCGGATTTAAGCGGACAAGCCCTTCAAACAGCATGAACTGCACCTGAGATGCCACCATGTCGTTTCCTTTCCGAGGATCCAAAGAAACAGGCTCTTTCCGAAGCGAAATCCGCAAGGTTTGTTCAGTGCGCTCAGAAAGACGAGGTTTACTGCATGCCATGAAACCACAGAAGAAAATTCCGAGAAGAAGGTAGCGCATCACAGAATTTAAAAACATCGTTTCAAGAGTCCTTTGCGACATGGGTGGAGTTTGGACGAATGGTCTGCTTGAATTCAACAAGTTTTGCCTGCAGCAGTTAGACTCTACTGCTCGCGGGCCTGGAGCTTCGTTTCTAACGTGACGAGAAAGTCTGTGAAGACGGAAGTTTTGCGCAAGTTGTCGAGCCACTCTTCTTCGAGCAGCTCTTCGATGGGGGGGAGCACTTTTAGGTGCATGGCTTTGTGGATTAGCTCCATCGCTTGGGGTAATTCTGAGCGCAGCGAAGCGAGACACGCTAGGTAGTAGTAAGCTTTGCTAGAGCCGAGCTTTCCTGCTTGGATAAACTTTCGCTGTGCATGGGAATAAATCAGCTCTACTTGAGGAGCTTCGATCGCCCGCGTTCCTAGGTTCATCAGGCAAAGACCCCAGTCCATCCACAACTCTTCATTTTCTTCGTCGAGGCGGGCTGCTTGTTTAAAGGCCTGGGCTCCCTTTTTGTAGTGGTCGAGCTCGCCTGTGAGGTGCCCGAGTTGCACGTAATTTTGTGCGAGCCTCAAATGGGCTCTGGGGAATTCTGGGTCTAGAAGAAGGATCTGCGAGAAACATTCAATGGCTCGGAAGTGGTCGTTTTGATCTCCGGTGAAGTCGGCGAGCCAGTTCAGGGCTGAGGCGTAGCCGAACAACCATTCCGGATGGCGGAGAACGACACTGGGGTGTTGCTCCAAAAGAGACTCAAATAGATAGAGCGAGTAGTCAAGAGAGACCGATTCATCAAACGTTTCGCTGTAATCGAGAAATATAATTGCTGCGTCGTAGGTGAGCGAAGGGCAGTGCGGCTTTAAATCGAGCGCTTTGGTGAAAAAGCGGGCGGCTCGCTCGACCATCACGTCGTCGTTTGTGAGATCAGCCATCTGTTTATGTGCATTTCCAAGTGCGTGCCACACTTCGGGATTCGTTCGATCGCAAGAGAGGCTGTACTGGAGCTTTTCAATGGCAGTTTGGACGTAGTTTGGATCTTCGAAGTAATGGCCATAGGCCATGAGGCAAAGGCCGTGGGCATACCAGACGTCAGGATCACAAGGAAATTGCTTGAGTGCACGCTCAACCGTTTGCTTCGCTTCTCCAAGCGCTTGGATCTCTCCTGCCAAAACGCCCAGCGACGAAAGGGATTCGATGAGCTGCACCAGGGCTTCAGCTTCTTTTGTATTCAGCGCTACAGCCCGTTTGCATGTTTCGACACTTTGTTTAATTGCCGCCATATCATTGTTGAGACGCCCTGTTTCCGCAAGCAGTTCTGCCCAACGGAGCCAGCCTTGCCCGTTTTGAGGGTCCAATTCGGTCATCTGGGCATATGCATTGGAGGCCTTCATCGCAAAGCGCTCATCCATCGAGTTGAGATACATCTGCCCATAGACGCCGCCCAACGATTCCCACCCTTCGACAAAACGAGACGATCTGCGAACTGCAAGCTCGAGCATTTCAGCTGCTTGTTCGAGGAGTTGTTGGTCGCTTAGCAAAAGACCCAGCTCTGAGTAGGAAGAAGCGCAGTCATTCCAAAATTCAGAAGGGGGATTTGCATCAAATTCAAGCGCCTGTTGAAACAGTCGGCAAGCTGAGCGAAGATCAAGTGCTTCCCCAGAATAGGTGCCGACCATTGAACACGCAACGCCCGCATCCCAATAGAGCTCAGCGAGCGTACTAGAGCTCTGCCCCTGCGCGTGCAAAATAGCATTCTCGAACTTCTCGCGCGCTTGGGTGTAGAAGTGATGCTCTTCATGCACCTTGCCCAATTGTAACAGGGTGCATCCCCACCCATTCCACCCTTCGAACAGCGTCGAATCCAAATTGAGCGCGAGCTTGAAGTATTTCGCTGCGAGTAGAAGCGTCTTTTCCTTGCCTTCTCTCGATCCATATTCGAAGAACGCAAGCGCTTGGCGAAGCCAAACCTTCGCATTCTGTGAATCGAGCTCGCACGCCTCGGCAAAGTATCCAAGCGCTGCAAGATTCCCCTGCAGCAAAGCCAGCTCTCCCTTAGCGAGCAGTTGAAGCGCCATCTGCTGTCTTTGCTCCGCATTGAGGCGTGTATGGCTTGGGTCGAGCGCGCGCTCCCGAGAGATCGCCTTCCTAGGAAAGAAGCGGTGAAAAACGCGTCGAATCGAAATGGCTTTTGGCATTGGGCTCCTAAAGGGCAAGACGCGGATTATAGGGGAGGGGGGCTTTTTGGACCATATCGAGATTGGGATTGAGCCCAAGGGTCCAAAAACCACACTTTGCGTCGAAATTTCGTCGAAAAACGGAATTATCTACCTTTTTTTGGCCGATTACGTCGAAATTCGATCTAAAAACGGAATTATCTCCCTTTTTTTAGTCGATTGCGTCGAAATTTCGTCGAAAAACGGAACTATCTCCATTTTTTTTGACGATTGCGTCGAAATTCGATCGAAAAAGGGAATTATCTGTGAAATTCGTCTGGACTTTGGCCATTTAGCAAGCTCGCTAAACGGTCAAAATCCAGGTTTATTGAAGTTAAAGTGAAAATTAAACTTGTCGACTCAGCATGCGCCGATTCGGCTTGCCTTCGCTTTCCGGCCACTCAAACACAGCGACCGGCAGCTTGTATCGAGCGAGCCGTTCACTCAAGAAGTCGCGCACTTCGCTTAAAGTGAGCGGCTCTTGGGCGCACAGAAACACCACGGGCCTTGCGCCCCACTCAGCGTCGTCTTGCGGGACCACCACAGCGTCGATGACGGCAGGGTGAGTGCAGAGCGCGCGCTCGATTTCCTCAGGCTGAATGTTTTCTCCGCCAGAGATGAACTGATTGTCTTTACGGCCCACGATTGCGTAGCCTTTGTTTGCATCCCACGCGCTCAAATCCCTTGTCCCAAACCAGCCCGCTTCGTCGAAGGGCGTCTCTACAACGCCGTTTTGCCAATAGCCTTGGAAGAGCGAAGCCCCACGCACAAAGAGCTCGCCATCGCTTGCAATGCGCAGTTCTGTTCCCCGCAGAGGCTCGCCGAGAAATGGCGGAGCCTGCCTGGACTTAAGCACCAGCGAACCCGTCTCCGTCATGCCGTAGGAGCACACGATTGGGAGCGGCGGCGGAACCTCGCGAATTGGCGCTCCGCCGAGCAGGAGACAGCGCAATCGTTTTCCAACGGGCCAGGCGCGATGCAGCTGGGTGGGGACGTACGAAATATGAGTGCACTGCCGAGCGTCCATCGACAGGGTCGCCCCGCTCACAAGACAGCGGAGTACGATCCCGAGGCCACCGACGTGGTGCAGGGGAAGCGAGAGGAGCCATTCGTCTTCTTCGCGCAAATCCAGCGCTTCGCTCGCGACAGCCGCACTGTGGAGCAAGCCTTGCAGAGAAAGGAGCGCGAGTTTGGGCTCCGCAGTGGTGCCCGAGGTGAAGAAGAGCATGGATCCGGGCCATGGGCTCTTTGGCCCTGGAGGAAACTGCTCGCAGGACGTCTCAGAGAGAACGAGCCGTGGCGAGAGGCGCTTGATTCGCGCTGCGCGCTCAAGGCTCCCAAGCTGCGCGCTGAGCGGACACACCAGCGCGCCGATTGCAAGCGCGCCGAAAAGAAGCGCCAGCGACTCGGCGCTCGGCGTTAGTTCGATTGCGATCCGATCGCCTTGTGCGAGACCTTGCCGCTCAAGTCGCGCCCGCGCGCTCGCAATCAGAGAGGCAAATTCGCTGCGTGATACAGTGCGCCCAGCCAATCGAAGCGCAAAGCCGCGGTGCTTCATCCAATCCGGGTCAGACACGACATCTCCAATTCCAAGGGTCCGCCGTCCCACGTGAGAAAGCCGTCCGCGATCACAGGGCGGCGGCGAAGCACATCGCTGGCGAGATGGGTGTAAGGGTCAAGGCCGTGAGGGCAAGCGCTGCCCCATTGCGCTGCGAGCGTTGCCAGATGCAAAATCCCGACACCGCTTTCGTAGGCCGATGAGAAGACGAGCTCGACGCCCTGCGGCGCTTTGGGCAGCTCCCTAAGTACAGTGGGCTTTACGACGAGCGCTTTGAGTGTGGGGAGTTGCTCCAGAGGGCGTTCGAGCAGCGACTCGTCGAGCGCAATCGGCAACTTCGTAGCGTGCGAAAATTCCAGCAGATCGCTCCAGTGCCAAGTGGGCTCCTCCAAGTACTCGATGCGCGTGGGATCGAGCTGTTCTGCGAGGAGAAGAAGGCGCTTGAGCGGCCACATGCGATTGAAGTCGAGTCTGAGCTGGACGCCAAGGGGCGCTGCGCGAATTTTTGCGAGCGCCTCATTCAAAGACAGCGCGCCCAATTTGAGTTTGAGGCTCTGAAAGCCGGGGCGATGGGTCTCGAGCGCTGCGACGGCAAGGCGGAGCGGCTTGGGCTCTGGCGCGAGTGCGCAAGCAAACCCAAAGCGGACGGATGGCAGCGTTGGCTTTGCGTCGTAGAGCTGGGCCAAAAGACGGAGCGCCTCTTCTTTCGCATCGTCGAACGACTCGCGGCTAAAGCCCGGCAGTGGAGCGATGTCGCCAAACGACGTCCCTGCCTGAACGATGAGCCCGCGTCGAGGGTCTCCGTGGATCCGCGGGAGCTCGTAGGCATATAACGCTACATGAGACATTCAAGACACAGCAAGAGTGTGGAGAGGGCCAAAAGCGCTGCGCACTGAGGGAGAAGCGGCGCTGCTTGCTGAGCGGTGCGGTGAGTCCACGTTTTGTACACAATTCTCGCGCCGAGCGGAAGAGCGAGCAGGTGCCAAAAAAAGCTGCAGCCAAGGGGCGCGAGCATCGCAACAGCTACAAAAAGCGTCAATTCGGCGCATCCGAACCGCTTGCCGAAGCGGACCACAAGGGTTCTTTTCTCGGCCGCGCGATCGGTCAGTTCATCGCGCAAATTGTTTGCGGTGAGGATCGCACACGAGAGAAGTCCGGGCATTCCGCTCAGCAACGCGATGTCCCACGAAAAGGGGCGTCCCTGCACGACGTAGGTGCCAAGCATCGCCACAGGCCCAAAGTAGATGAAGACGAACAGCTCGCCAAGCCCTAAGTAGCCAAATGGCCTTGGGCCCCCGGTGTAGAGGATGCCGAAGGCGACTGAGCTGACTACGACTGGCAAAGACCACAGGCCGAAGGCCGTCGTGAGCGGGAGTGCGACGAGCAGCGCGAGCCCAAAGCTAAGTCCCATCGCAGAGCGCATGGAGCTCGGTGTTACCCATCCGCTGGCCACTGCGCGCTTGGGGCCGACGGTGCGCAATTGATCGACGCCGTTCACGTAGTCGTAGTAGTCATTGGCGAAATTGGTGCCGATCTGAATCAGCAACGAAAAAAGAAGCGAACAGACCGCAAGACCCCAAGACAGAGGGCCACTTTGCATCGCGAGCGCACAACCGAGGAGGACTGGGCAAACGCTCGCTGCCCATGTTTTGGGCCTTGATGCGCTAACCCACACCCCAAATTTAAGGCCGCCAGGGGAAGCGACCGAAGTCGGGTTTCCGTTTTTCGAGGAATGCATTTTTACCTTCTTGACCTTCTTCGCTCATGTAAAAGAGCATCGTTGCGTTGCCGGCAAGCTCTTGAAGTCCGGCTTGGCCATCGCAGTCAGCGTTGAGCGCGGCCTTGAGACAGCGGATGGCGATGGGGGAGTGGGCCAGAATTTCGCGGGACCACTGGAGCGCTGTCGCTTCAAGCTCTTCGTACGGCACGACGAGATTGACAAGGCCCATTTCATAGGCTTGCGCTGCTGTGTATTGGCGGCACAAAAACCAAATCTCTCTCGCTTTTTTTTGTCCGACGATGCGGGCGAGATAGCTCGCGCCAAAGCCGCCGTCAAAAGAGCCCACGCGAGGGCCCACTTGCCCAAAGATCGCATTGTCGGCAGCAATGGTCAGATCGCACAGCACATGCAGAACGTGACCCCCGCCAATTGCATAGCCTGCGACCATTGCAATGATCGGTTTTGGACAGCTCCGCATGAGCCTCTGAAAATCGAGGACGTTGAGTCGATGGACGCCGTCTTGATCTGCATAGCCAGAAGAGCCGCGGACCGTCTGATCGCCGCCTGAGCAGAACGCTTCTTTGCCCTGACCTGTGAGGAGAATGACGCCAATGCTCGGATCGTTTCGCGCATCGTTTAACGCATGGATCATCTCGTCCACCGTTTGGGGGCGGAACGCATTGCGAATGTGCGGCCGGTTGATGGTGATTTTCGCGACGCCCTCCGTTTTGTGGTACAAAATGTCGTCGTATTTGGAGACTTGGGTCCAGAGCGGCATAGTGGCGATCATGAGAGCCTCGATGCAATGGCTTTAGCCACAGCGAGTGGGTTTTCGAGGTGCGCTGCGTGAGAGGCCGATTCGATGACCGTATGCGGATGGGCTCGATAGAACGCGCGGTACGCAAGGTCGTGCTCGCCGACCAGAAGGGAAGTGCCGCTTGGCAGTTGAGTCGCGAGGTCGCTCTGGTGGCTTAAGGAGTATGCCTGAAGCGCTGCCGCGAGCAGTTCAGGAGTTTGGCGGCGTCTGCGTTCAAAAGCATGCATGTTCAATTCTCGTGTTCGAAAGAGCGGCTGATCGTACCATTGCTGCAGAAAGTCGTCAATTGGAAGGGTGCGGAGTTTGTGGGCCCACAGCTCATCGCGCTCCCTGCGTGCGCTTCGCTCAAGTGCGGTGGCGAGTCCTAAGTGCGCAGACAGAAGATGCAGCGACGCGATGCGAGCGGGATGCCGGATCGCATACTGGAGCGCAAGCCGACCGCCCATCGAATAGCCGACCAGGTGGACGGGCGTAGCTGGAAGCGCTTCATGAAGCGCTGCGTCAGCATCTGGAGTGAAGGGCGAGCGTCCATGTCCAGGCAAATCGAGCGCAATGCTCGGCGCCTTCAGGTGCTTTGCTACATCCTCCCAGTCTTCAGCGCACCCGAGAAACCCGTGGAGGAAAACGACAGGAATCCCAAGCCCCCCATTTAAGACAACGCGGTGGAGCACTTGAGCGCCTCGTGGAATGCGAAGTTGTTTTTGCGCGACGTGATGACTTCGATGACGCAGCTCTCAGTCTCTTGCAAGGCATTGTTGAGTGAAGCGACGTCAGTCACTTTGGAGTAAGGCAAAGAAAACATCCGCGCAGCGTGCTCAAACTCAAGCGTATGCTGAAAGGCGAATAGCTCTTCAAAGCGGGGATGATTTGCGACGCTTAAGTGCGAGAAAATGCCGCCGCCGCCGTTGTTCGAGATGATGAGCCTCACAGGGAAGCGCAGGTCTTTGAGGAGTGCAAGACTTGCCAGATCGTGGAGCGCCGTCAAATCCCCAAGAATTGCCGTGAGGGGAGCCTCTAGCCCTTCAGCGAGCCCGACCGCGGTCGCGATGTTGCCATCGATGCCAGAGAGGCCGCGATTGCAGAAAAAAGGGCCGACCCGCTCCGATCTCAAGAACCAGTCCGCTTCCCGAATGGGCATGCTATTTCCTAAAAACACGGCGCCCTCCAGTCGATGGCAAAGCGCGCGCATCATTGCGCTTTCAGTCAACACACTGTCTGCTGCCCTTTCAAGACGCCCTGCGGCGGCCCTCTCAAGCGCTTGCCATTGAGCAAGCCACAATGGATCGGGCGCTCCAGTAATGCTCTCACAGGCAGGCCCAATGTCGGCCATGATTCGCTCTGTGAGAAGCGCGCTTGGATCGTTCCAGTGCCCATGCGGCGAAACGTGGAGGTAGCGCTCAGGCGCAAACTTAGTCAGCCACAGAGCCAATCGCTTAGAGGTGAGCCGCTCGCCTAAATGGACGACGGCCTCCGGACGGGGCGCCTCGTGAAGCAGCCAATCGAAATGGGCGATTTGCTCCGGCGTTTGTGTCATCCGCGCAGACGAGAGAATGTCTGCGAACACAGGCCACTGGAGTCTTTTCCCAAGTTCCAGCGCCGCGCGGATATCGGCTCGTTTAGGCAGACGCCCCACGAGCAAAACGCCCCGCGGCGGCATGTGTACAGGCTGCGGCGGAGCGCTTGCCGCAACACTCAAGTGAATCTGTGCACACGGCCCGCTTTGGAGCGCCATCGGATACAGCGGTTCGCGCAGCGGACAGTTGATGTGCACCGGCCCTGGATGCGGCGCAGTTGCTAAGAGCACGGCATGCGCAATCTTAGAGCGTACGACGTTCGGTGAAAGTGTGAGATCGAGCTCGAAAGCCCCACGAACGAAATGGCCGAAGATCGCATGCTGCATCGTCGTTTGATTCGCACTGCAGTCTTGAAGTTCAGCAGGTCGATCCGCGCTGAAGACGAGAAGCGGCACCGACGCATGGTGCGCCTCCATGATCGCGGGAAGCAAATTGCCCACCGCAGTCCCCGACGTCACGACAATGGCCACCGGAGCCTCGCGCGCAAGCGCGCACCCAAGCGCATAAAACCCAAGCGCGCGCTCATCGAAGTGCCGGTGCAGGCGCACAGCCGGATGCGCACTCGCAGAC
>CAYGHT010000028.1:0-3936 GCA_964349755.1 uncultured bacterium | reverse complement strand
GTGCTGCGCGATCCCGGCGCAAGAAACACATCGAGCACGCCCATTGAACAAAGCGCATCAATCCAAGTAGGTCCCAAGTTTGGCCTCCAGTTCGTTCGGTTGTGCTGGAGTTTGAACTAAATTTGGTTTGTTGAGCAAGAAGAGCTAATGAGCCAGCCTCTAGAAGTCTGAAAAATGTTGCTCCGATTATCCCTGAACGGATATAATCGCTTTTCGACTTAACATTCGTGAGGAAATGTCGATTAAGCAAGTAATTTGGGTAGGGTCAAGTCACAAAGACTTAAAAGACTTTCCTCCTGCTGTAGTCCATGCGATGGGGTATGCGGTTTACCTTGCTCAAACCAAGAAAATGCATGTGCACGCGAAAGTTTTAAGCGGAATGGGTAGTGCTGGAGTTGTTGAAATTAAGGAAAATGCTCCGAGTGGCACGTACCGCGTTATTTACACTTTGGAGCTTGGAGACTATGTGTTCGTTTTACATGCTTTCCAAAAGAAATCGACTTCAGGGATTGCTACACCCAAAGTGGACCTTGATCTGATAAAAAATCGCTTGCGTGAAGCGACAATTATGTATAAGAGCTTGGTTGAGGGAAGAAAAAAGAAATGAGCATTAAAAAGCTAAAGAAAAGGCGTATCGGAAATCTTCGTTATACCGAAAGCTCGGGGAATGTGTTCGCTGACTTGGGAATCCCCAATCCTGAAGAAGCGCTTGCTAAAGCGGAAATCACAAGCAAAATTCACGATATCGCGAAAAAAAAGAAGCTAACGCAAGCCAGGCTTGCAAAGTTATTGAAAATCAGCCAGTCCAAAGTCTCGTTATTGCTGCGCGGTTACTTGCGCGACTTTTCCCTAGAACGACTTCTTCGCTTTTTAAATGATCTTGGCCAAAACGTTTACATTTCAGTCGAGCCAGCCTCTCGGCCGGGCCATGGCCATACGATGATTGGCGATTCATTCTCGAACTTTCGCATTGCCGCATTGGGAAAATAGAACAGAGCCTAGCTTGGTGCTTTTGAACAAAGCGCATCAATCCAAGTAGGTCCCAAGTTTGGCCTCCAGTTCGTTCCACTCAGACTCTGGATCAGAGCCTGCAACAATGCCTGTGCCTGCGTAGAGCTTGAGGCAATGTCCTTCGAGAAGACCTGAGCGAATTGCAACGATCCACTCTGACTCTGTCGGTGTGCTCCATCCGACGACACCTGCGTAATAGCCGCGAGAGAATGGTTCGTTCGCAAGAAGCCATTGGCCCGCCGCCGCGCGCGGCGCGCCGCACACAGCGGGCGTCGGATGGAGCGCTTCGAGCAGCGTGTCGTCGCTAACTCCAGCTTGGAGCTCCCCTGTGAGTTTGCTAAATAGATGCTGCACACTCGTGGTTTCGCGAATGCGGACGGAGGTGCGCTCCACAGGCGCTGTACAAAGCTTGGAGAGCTGCGTCTCGAGATATTGCTCGACAAAGCGGTGCTCTCGAGCGTCTTTTTCTGATGCCAATAGTTCGGTTGCGTGGAGCGCGCCAAGGCGGCGTGTGCCTGCGATTGCGTCCGCGCTCACGCTGCGGCCCTTGCGTTGAAAGAGCCGCTCTGGGGACGCCCCAAGAAATGCCCGTCCGGAGGGGAGAGCGCAGCAAAACACCGTTGCGTTTTTAGCGCGTCGGCCAAGTCGCGCTGTGAGCCGAAATGGATCGAGCGGCTCATCGAAGGTCAGCGTCGTTTCGCGTGCGAGGACGACTTTGTCGAAAACGCCCAGCTCGATCTGTCGCAGGGCGTCACGGACGGCTACGTGCCAGGCGGGCTTGTCTGGGAGATCAGTGCGGGAGTGAGGGGGGAGAGTTTCGTAGGACGGAGGCAGCTTCTCCTTGCGCTGCGAGAATGCAACTGCGGCGCCACCTCCAAACGGCATCAGGCGAAAGCGGGCATTCGGCGGCGGCTCGTTTCTTCCCCCACGCCAGTAGATCATTTTTGCCCTACATAGAGGCTGACCGAACCCAAGTTAAGCTTTACGCACGTGGGGTTAACAAACTGCGCGGCGCGCATCCATGCGAGGAACTCTTCGCCGCTGGCAAATGACTCAATCGTGCGATTCAAGTAAGCGTAAGCTTGGGGGCGACCAGACACGAGGCCTCCAAGCCAAGGCAAGATGCGGCGCAAATAAAGAAGCACGAAGGGGCGGATCCAGCGGTTAGGAGTGGAAAATTCGAGCACAAGGGCGCGTCCACCAGGTTTTAGCACCCGGTGCATTTCTCGAAGCGCTTGCACAGGGTCCAACACATTGCGAATCCCAAATGAAAAGGTGATCGCATCAAAGCTGCTCTCTGGAAATGGAAGGGCTTGGGCGTCGCCGTGGATGAATTCCACTTGAGGTTTTGCTGCGCACTTGGTGCGCGCAATGGCGAGCATTTCGTCTGCCAGATCGAGCCCGACCGCGCGCCGAATCGAGGCTCCCGCATCGAGCAGTGCAAGGATCTGATCGCCGGTGCCCGTTGCCAAATCGAGGACCTCGAGATGGAGCCGAAGAGGTAAGTGGCGGGCAACTGTTTTTCGCCAACGCCGATCTTGACCGAGCGACAGCAGGCGATTGACCTTGTCGTAGGTCGGAGAGATGGCGTTGAACATTTTCCAGATATCGGTGCGTGAGTCTTGCGACATAAGGAATGGGACTTTAGCAAGCAAAGGAATTTGGGGGAATTCTTTTTAAGATTGAGCAAGCTCGCTAATGTTCTATTAAATCGCTTAATACAAACAATTTAAGTAATTCTTAGACAAACATTCAAAGATCTTCTACGATGAAGGAAAACGCAAGGCTCGTGCCTTGTCTGACATTTTGGAGGAATTCATGAAGTGCGTTCGCTTTCTTGTGAAGTTGCTCATCATCATTGGAGCATTGAACTGGGGTCTCGTCGGCTTTTTCCAATACGACGCGATTGCTGATCTATTCAACGGCATGGCGTCGACGGGTGCTCGCGTGGCTTACGCGATCATCGGTTTGGCTGGCCTGTTTAAATTGGTCCGCATGTTTGGTTGCTGCAAATCGAGTTGCAATTCTGGTTGCAAATGCGGGCCGAACTGCAATTGCTGCTCTACCAAAAAAGACTGGAAAAATTAGTCATTCTTCTCTTCAGGCTCTTCCGGATTTCTCGGGAGGGCCTTTTCTATTTACGGATCTATTTACGGAAACCCTTACGGTTGTTAGGATAAAGAAATAATGATGAAGCTATTTTTGCTCACCCTTCTTTCTGCTCCTGTGTTTTCATCCATGCAACGCTATGAGGACGATCCGGCAGAGCCGGAAGTGGAGGAGATTTACGCTGAAGAGAGCGAAGAGCCTGATGACGATGAGGAGACTTCCCAATGAACGAAACAAACCCCTGGGTTTCAATTTGGTCTAGTCCGAGATCCACCATCCGCGCCATTGTCCAGACAAATCCGAAGCGGGGATTTTGGCCTCTTGCGACGCTTTACGCGATGACATTGAGCTTTTCGACGGCGAATTTTTATTCTTGGGGACTTGCGCACTCGTTTTCGGCGATCTTTTTTCCTCTGGTTATACTCTCTCCACTGACGGGCACTCTTTGGCTCTCATTTCAGGCGCTGGTTCTTCGCTGGATGGCCCGGCTTCTCGGCGGCAAGGCGACGATGTGGCCGATTCGGGCAACCCTTGCCTGGTCGCGAGTGCCCTATGCTCTGGCGCTGCTCATGTGGATTGTCTTGATGACCGTTCATGCGGAGACGGTGTTCATTCAAAATGCAGAGCGCTCTTCGGCAGTCTTTATTGTTCTGATCTCGTTCATTCTTAACTTTTGGAGTGCGATTTTGCTGATTCAGCTGACTCGCGAAGTGCAGGGATTTTCTTTCTTGCGCGCTCTTTCAAATGTTGTCCTAGCTTGGGTCTTTTCTTTTATTGTTATCTCAATTGTTGCAATTACAGGACGTTATATATACA
>CAYGHT010000027.1:0-13532 GCA_964349755.1 uncultured bacterium | reverse complement strand
ACCAGCAGCGGTAGCGCCGCTGGCCGCAGCAGCAAAGCCTGAGGCTCATGTCGCCTCGCCAGCAGTAGCGGCGCCGCTGACGCCGCAGGCTGCAGCGCCAAAGTCTGAGGCTCACGTCGCTCCGCCAGCAGCGGTAGCGCCGCTGGCCGCAGCAGCAAAGCCTGAGGTTCATGTCACCTCGCCAGCAGTAGCGGCACCGCTGACGCCGCAGGCTGCAGCGCCAAAGTCTGAGGCTCATGTCGCTCCACCAACGACGCCAGAGTCCATTGCATCACAGAAACTGGAGCCTGCGCCATTCAACCCCTACAAGGCAATGAACACAGTCCAAAAACCAGAAGTGCCTAGTAAGCACCCAAGCCACTACGACACACTGATGCGCTTTACCGCGGTGGAGCTCGAAGGCACATTTAAACCATAGGAGAATCATGGGCAGCGGCTTTTCCAAGATGAAAAAACAAGCGAAGATGATGCAGACGCAGGTGAGTCAGATGCGCGAGCAGATGGCAAGCAAAACGGTCGAGGGAAGCGCCGGTGGCGGTCTTGTCACGCTCACGCTGAGTGGAGAAAAAATCTTGAAGCGCATCGCGATCAAGCCTGAGTGCGTCGATCCAAGCGATGTCGAAGCGCTCCAGGACCTCATTCTCTTTGCATTTGCAGATGCTGCAGCCAAGCTTCAGCAACAAGAGAGCGAATCGCCCAGCAGCTCGTTTCCGTTCATGGTTTAAAAAAAGAGGCGGGCACGGGCACGCACACGGGCAGGGGCACGAAGGTCTCGTGCCCGAATTTTTCTTATCTCGCCGTTTCCGCCTGGAGATATGCTTTCAGCTCTCGAGACCCGGTGAATTCCAGAGCTTTTTGGGCCAAACGGCAGGCTTCGATGATTCTCCATTTGCGAATGGTGTGTTTCACTAGCGGGATGTGGCGAGAGGCGATCGAAAACTCTCGAATGCCAAGCCCTAAAAGAAGCGGGATCATCATCGGGTCGGTGGCGCATTCGCCACACAAAATAATCGGTTTTTTGGCGTGCGTTGCAGCGCTTGCTACTGCTTGAATCAAGCGGAGCATGCTGGGATGCGTTGAAAAATAAAGCTCGCTTGTGTGTGGGTTATTCCGATCTGCGGCGAGTGTGTACTGAATAAGATCGTTCGTTCCGATCGATAAAAAATCGGCGCTCTCCGCCAATGCGTCGCACATGATGGCGCTCGAAGGGACCTCGATCATGCAGCCAATTGGCACCTCTGCTACAGCTTCTGGAAGCTCTTTGCTAAGAGCCTGAACCCATGTTCGAATTTGCTGAAGTTCAGCGAGATCGGAAATCATCGGGATGAGAATTTGAACAGGGCCAAATGCACTGGCGCGCAAGATGGCCCGAAGCTGAGTTTTCAAAAGCTCGGGAAAGCGCAATAGAAAACGGATGGCGCGGCAACCGAGCGCCGGATTGAGTTCAAGGCCAATTTGTGCAAAGTAATGAGAGTCTTTTTCCTCAGGCAGTAAATCGATTTTTTTATCTCCGCCAATGTCGAAAATTCGGATTACAAGAGGCTTGCCTTGGAGCTCTTGAAGCATCGTTTTATAAATTTCGAATTGCTCTTCCTCATCGGGAAATTGCCGTTTTGCCAAGAACAGGTACTCAGAGCGAAACAGTCCAACACCCACCGCGCCGCTTTTCAACAATCCATCGACGTCTTTCGGATTTTCGAGATTGGCAAAAATGCGCACTTCGTACCGATCGATCGTTTCCCCTTTCAAATGAGCAGTTCCCTCTAGCTGTCGATAGCTTTCGAGCTGATTCTTTTTGATGGTCTGGTACTTCTTTAATGTACTTCGATTCGGATTGATGATCACAATGCCTTGCGCACCATCGACGATCAACGACTGGAGATCGATCCGCTTGAAAATCTTAATATCGATATTCGCGACATACGGAATCCCCTTAGCTCTTGCAATGATCGCCGAATGAGACGTGAGCCCTCCCACTGCAGTGACAAAGGCACTCACCAGCGAGGCTTGCGCCTCTACGGTCTCTGACGGAACGAGCTCGTGCGTAAGCACAATCGAATTGGGAGGAATTTCAGAAAGTTTCATTCGTTGAACGGGACGAAGATAGCTCAAAATGCGTCTCGACACATCGATGACATCTCGTACCCGTTCTTGAAAGTAAATGTCTTGGATTGTTTCGAATCGCTTTTTATATTCCTCGATGAGCTGAGAAAACACCGACTCCGTATTGCATTGCATCGCCCGAATTTTCTCTTCGATGATCGTCGTCATCATCGGATCTTGCATCATCTCGAGATGCGTTCCTAAAATGGCGACGATTTCTGGAGGCCCTTCATGGAGCGACATTTCTCTCAAACGCTCTACATCCTGTCGACTCTGATGCAGCGCTTCGCGATAACGGTTAATTTCTTGGGGCACGTCTTTTTGCGGAATCTGCACCTCGGGAACATCTTCTTCCCACGGCACAAAAAAAATAGGAGTACCGATGCCAATGCCTTGACTGACAGAAAGGCCGCGAAGAATGACTTCCTTTCCCTCAATCATCCTTGAGTTTCCTCAATTTTTGAACCAGTGTTTACCACAGAGAGCACAGAGCACACAGAGGCGCGAAACGCGCGTATTTGCCCTTTTTTCTCTGTGTTCTCTGTGTCCTCTGTGGTTATAATCTTTTTATCATCAACGATTTGAATTGGAACTGAATGATGCAACAAAGCCAGGATCATCTACTTTTCTCCAAATTCTGCTTCAAAAGCGCCCACTAAATTGTTCATCGTCGACTCGGCATCATCGCCATCAACCGTAATTGTAATCTGCGAATTTTTTGTCACAGCCAGCATCAAGATGCTCATGATGCTCCGCGCATTGATCGTTTCATTCTTATACGTAAAAAAAACAGACGACTTGAGCGGCTGTAAAAGCTTCACAATCGAAGCAGCTGGGCGCGTGTGAAGCCCCAGCGCATTTTTGATTTTGATTTTACGAACGAGCTTCACATGCAATTCCTTGTTTCTGTCTGCGCGCAATCACGGCCAATAACTTGGCATTGAACTCTTTTGCCGAATGGTACCCCATGTCCTTTAACCGGTGGTTCAACGCAATGGTTTCAATGAGCAATACGACATCGCGCCCCGGTTTAACAGGAAGGATATGGCACGGCACGCTCACCGATAAAATGTCGATGAATCGCTCGTCGAGACCCACTCGATCGTAAAAGTGTTGATCATCCCATTCTTCGAGGTTCACAACAATGTCCATTTCTTTGTCTGGACGAACACAAACAGCGCCATAAAGATGCGCTACATTGATGATCCCAATCCCCCGAATTTCCATCAGGTGGCGCGTCA
The DNA here is from genome assembly GCA_964349755.1 of uncultured bacterium. Taxonomy (GTDB): domain Bacteria; phylum Chlamydiota; class Chlamydiia; order Chlamydiales; family SM23-39; genus CAITMJ01. Next base: position 10,188 of record CAYGHT010000027.1, on the reverse strand, counting down.
ACTCAGGCCCAGATCCAACAAGATAGGAGCCTTCCTTTTTTTTCACTCGAACAATGTCATCTGAAATCAGTCGGTGCCCCCGTTCGATCAACCCCAGCGCCGCTTCGCTTTTTCCCACCGACGATTCACCCTGAATCAAAACGCCGACGCCGAAGACCTCGACGAGCGTGCCGTGGAGCGTTACACTCGGACTGAATTCTTCAAGAAGCACAAACGCAATCCGGCTGAGTAAATTCGTCGCCGTCAGGTTCGCTTTAAAGCAAGGAATGTTGCCTTTTTCACAAAGTTGAACGAGCTCTTTTGGCGGACGGCAGCCTCGCGCGATGATCACCGCGGGAGTCGCTGAAGTGAGAATCGCCTGAAGTCGAGCAGACGCCACCGATTCATCCAGCTCGCGCAAGTACTCAATTTCCTGATGGCCAAAAACCAAGATACGCGCAGCGACAAACCCCTTGAGATACCCCGCTAAACTCAAGCCCGGGCGATGCACTTCAGCCTTCGTGATTCGCCTCGAGAGTCCAGCGATTCCCCCGATGAGCTCGAGTGCAAACTCTTTGCCGTGTTGATCGTACAAATGTTGAATTCTGTACATTCTTATTAAGATCCATTCATTCCGTGCAAAAATGCAGCGAGCCATTCGAGAAAGGTAGGATACGCAAGCTCTTCGGCCCACGCATTTCGCTCCGTCACATCCGACAGCGTCCAATCGATGCTCGAAAAATGGACGTTGCCCATTTCGCTGCTAGGATACCAGTCTGCGTTAAAACATTGGAAACTTTCAATTCCATATTCTTCATAAAACGGAACCAGCAAGTGGGGATCGAAGAGCGCGTCGTTGAAACGGAGTGGTGTGTGCGCGCCCAAGATCCGTTGAATGAGCCGCTGGGACACACCTTTGATTTCCTCGAGCGGAAGAAGTCCAGTTTCCGTGAGTTTGCCAAATCCATTGTGCAGATGAAAAAAAGCGCAGTAATCGCGCGGCAACCGAACGTCGAACGTCGCCTGAAACGCTTCGATATGCCCTGTAGATGCAGGAGGAAGCCCGCGAAAAAACGATGAATTATCTCCTAAGCTATAAATGAGCTCGATTCGCCACGGCTCTTCCGTTGTCTGGCGCGTTGCGATGAGCGCGATGTCGTCGAGTTTGCTGAAAAATTGCTCAATTGCAGGCGTTGCGCTGACATGAAGAGCGAGTCGCGTCAACCAAAATTCCTTCGTGAATTCAATCCGATCTTCAGGAGAGATCCGCGAAAGCTCGAACCAACTCCGCGAGACGCCCATCGACGATGCGTCTTGCCAAAGAATTCCGCGCTCTTCAGTGAGAAGGCGCACTTCCTTGAACGAAGAAAGAAATTCGCGAACCTGGTCATTCATAGTAAAGAGAGGCAGTCTCTCATAAAACAAAAATAAGAGGAAGCAAATGGAGGGTTCAATTATGCTCCAGAATGATGTCACATGCAAAAGTTCTCATTCTCGGAGGCGGTTTTGCCGGCTTGAACGCCGCGAAAATTCTTGGGAGCACTAAGCTCGATGTGTGGCTCATCGACAAGACAAACCACCACCTCTTCCAACCACTCCTGTATCAAGTTGCCAGCGCCGCTCTTTCACCCGCTGACATCGCCGTCCCCATTCGAGAACTCTTAAGCGCCTATGAAAACATCACCGTGCTCATGGGACAAGTCGAGCGCATCGACAAAGAAAAAAAACAAGTCGTCTTGCAAAACGGCGATGTCGTCGGCTACGAATATCTCATCGTCGCTCTCGGCGCGCGCCACTCCTACTTTGGCCACGACGAATGGGAAGAATTCGCCCCCGGCCTTAAAACCTTAACCGATGCACTCACTGTGCGCGAGCGGATCCTCCTCTCCTTTGAAAAAGCAGAGCGGTGCGACAGCATTTCAGAGGCGAAGAAATACCTCAACTTTGTCATCATCGGCGGCGGGCCCACCGGCGTCGAAATGGCAGGCGCGATCGCCGAAATCGCCTATGAAACGATGCTTAAAAACTTCCGCCGCATCGACACCACCAAAACGAAAATTTATCTCGTGGAAGGCTCGCCCCACATCCTTCCGGTCTACCCAGAAAAACTCTCTGAGAAAGCAAAAGGTTATCTCGAACACTTTGGCGTCACAGTCATCACAGGAAAACGGGTGACCAACGTCTCGAAAGACGGAGTCACCGTCGAAAACCTCTTCATCCCAGCGGAAAATATCCTCTGGGCCGCTGGCAACCAAGCGTCCCCCATTCTCGCAACGCTCGATGTCCCCCTCGATCGACAAGGACGGGTCCATGTCGGCCCCGACCTCTCCGTAAACGGCCATCCGGAAATCTTTGTCCTCGGCGACGCCGCCTGTGCACTCGACAAAAAGGGCAAACCACTTCCCGCCCTCGCTCCCATCGCTGTGCAACAAGGCCGTTACGTCGCACACATTTTACGCAAACAAATCCCCTTTGACCAACGGACCCCTTTTCGCTACAGAGATAAAGGAACCATGGCCACCATCGGCAAAACAAAAGCCATCGGAATGATCGGCAAATTCCAATTCAGCGGCCTGTTCGCCTGGCTCGCCTGGTGCTTCGTTCACATCTTGTACCTCATCGGCTATCGCAATCGCTTGATCGTCCTCACCCGCTGGCTCATGTCCTATTTTTCTAGACAACGCGGCGCGCGCCTCATCAACCGCTCCATCGAAGGCGAGCTGAAGAAACGATCTCCTTCAGAGTGAACTTCTGGGACGAGCAGCCCGCCTTTCTCATTGGCATTAGCTTTCTCATCGGCATCGGCGTCGCCCTCTTTTCATTGCCTCTTTGGGCAGCTGGACTCTGGCTCGTATACGTCGTCGTCTTGAGGAGATGGACTGCGATTCCCATTGTGTTTGTCGCCGGGGCGTACGCATGGCTCTTGCACGGAAGCGCGCCCATGCTCGAAAGCAGCGTCGCCTGCACAGCCAGATTTTCTATCCACACCATCCAAACGCACCAGTCCCCCTTCCACCAGAGTTGCGCATACAAAGGCATCCTCTACTTTGATGGCCATCGACTCCCTTGCAGCGTGAGCGCAAGCCCAAGCTCGAGACCCGCAGCCGATTGCGACTACCTCCTCAAGGGGACGCTCCAGCAACGAGGACCTTTTGACTATGTCTTTAAAGCCAAAGAATGGACTCCCGTGAAGGGGACGTGGAGTTTAGCCGAGCTCCGTTTTCAAACCAAAGAGCGCCTAAAAGTTTGGCTTAGCCAACGACTCCATCGCCCCCGCACAGCCAGCCTCCTATTTTCGTTAAGCAGCGGCGAAATCGAAGAGCGGCTGTTGCGCTACGAATTTGGAAGACTCGGCCTCCAGCACATCTTGGCAATCTCCGGCTTTCACTTCGGCGTCCTCGTCAGCGCCATCTCCGCCTGCCTTGGAATCTTTCTCCCCATCCGCTGGAAATGGCTCGGCATGCTCGTCCTCGCAAGCGCTTATTTCCTGTTCATCGGCGCAGCCCCCGCCGTCCAGCGCGCCTGGATCGCAGTCGCGCTTTATTTAATCGCCAAACTCCTACGCCGCCCCGTCCATCCCGTGAACCTGCTCGGCGGCGCGCTCCTCATCGAGCTCATCGCCAATCCCCTCGTCGCCGCCAACCTCGGCTTCCAGCTCAGCTTCGGCAGCTGCCTCGGGATTTTGCTGCTGCATCCGTGGTTCGAAGAGCAATTGTGTAGAGTGCTCCCTAAACGAAGAGCCATCGCGAATATGCAATTTAAGCTGGGAGTTCAGCTGATTGCAGTGATGACTTCGTTTTTCAGAGCCGCGCTCAGTTTGACCCTCGCCGTCAACGCAGCCATTTTGCCGCTGTTACTGCTCCACTTCGGCAAGTTTCCACTCTTGGGACTGCTCTACAACCTGTTTTATCCCCTGCTCGTGAGCATTGCGCTCATGGGGTTAATGGGAGCGCTTGCCGTTTCGTTCATCGCCGACCCACTCAGCACCCCCCTGTTCGCTATCTTGGACTGGTGGACCGAGCAACTCTTGCATTTGGTCGCGTACCCTCCATTGGTGCTCGACCGATCGGTGTATTTTAAGGGGATTCCGTTGGAAGCAGTGATTGTGTATTTGTTCGGGGGGCTGCTGCTGGCTGTGCATGGGAGGGAGAGACGGGAGAAGTTGTTGGGTGTTGAAGCGGAGAGTTTAGGGGCCGTGAAAAGCGAAAGGCCTCGGTGAGAGCCGGTCAGTGAAAACATAAATTACTTATAACCAATTGATTAAATAATTCGACTAAATAAATTCTTGACTCAGAGCAAAAAGTGTGTCATCCTATTAGCGTCTAAACGTTGAGGATTGAAGATTTATGGCTAATGGCGTTGGCGTTAATTCTGATTCGCTGATCAGCAAATGGCGATCACAAAACCTGGATTCAGAGTTGAATCATCCTGCGCTCAACACCGCTCACCTGACCCTCTCGGAGCGGGTTTGGGCGTTCGGAGAGCGATACAACCTGACCTGGAAAGTGGTTAGCCTAGCCGCCATCGCTGTGTTGGGAGGTTTTGGCCTGTGGTACGCTGGATTTAAGCTCGCTGGCGGGTGTGTGTTTGTTGTTACGGGGTTTGGGGCTGCGTCTCGAGAATACACAACACACCATGAAGAGTATCAGGCTGCGAGCCAGCTTTATAAAGCCCAAAAATACTACCTGCTTAAGGACTACCTAATTTCTCGTAATTCGGTGCTACCTTCAACTGTTGCTGAATGTACGGTTTATCAACGCAATCCGCTTGCATTGGCATTGTTATTTCGATGCTGTTCCAACGCCACTTTTAACGCCTTCAACCGCGAAGTTTCCGGATCTGGCACTGGCTCAAAGACTTCATTGTTAATGCATTTGGTTTACCACTATCATAGGGCTCTTCGCAAAAATGCATCCGAGGCTGAAAAAGCAGAGATTCCGAAAATAAAAACACTCATTCAAATCGCGATGCATGCTGGAATAAATTCACAGGCTGAAGCAACGAGCCCAGAATCGTCTGACCATTACAGCATAGCCAATGACCCCACTACTGCCCGATCATTACCAGCTTTATCCCCGCTAGCTTATGTACAACACCATCAAGCGGGGTACCCGCATCTCGCGGACCTCCTCCTCATTTTGCAACCTCAACCAATCCGTGGGGTTAGAGCATGAGCATTGATCCGAATTTGCTGATCAGCAAATGGCGATCACAAAACCTGGATTCAGAGTTGAATCATCCTGCGCTCAACACCGCTCACCTGACCCTCTCGGAGCGGGTTTGGGCGTTCGGAGAGCGATACAACCTGACCTGGAAAGTGGTTAGCCTAGCCGCGATCGCGGTGCTGGGAGGTTTTGGTCTGTGGTACGCCGGATTTAAGCTCGCTGGCGGGTGTGTGTTTGTTGTTACGGGGCTTGGGGCTGCGTTTCGAAAACACAAGCTACTCAACTGCGAGTACCAGGATGTGATAGCGCTTTATGAAGCCAAAAAATACTACCTGCTTAAAGGCTACTTAACTTCTCTTAGCTCAGTGAAGCCTGACACTGTTACTCAGACTGCGCTTTATCATAACTACTACCCGCTTGCATTGGCGTTGTTATTTCGATGCCATTTCAAGTCTACTCACCAGACCTTCAATCGACCGGATGTTTCCTCATCTGGCACTTCTATTGATACTTCAGTGTTAATGCATTTAGTTTACCATTATGACACTTACCACACGAGTTCTGTATACAAGAGTGTACAAGAAAAAATCCCGAGAATAAAAACGGTCATTCAAATAGCGATGGTCGCTGGAGTAAATTCAGAGACTAATGTACCGAACCCAAGATCGCCTGGCTTTGAACGCATGGCCAATGATCCCACTGCCAAAGCATTGCCAGCTTTATCCCCGCTAGCTTATGTACAACACCATCAAGCGGAGCGCCCGCATCTCAGAGACCTCCTCCCCATTTTGCAATCTCAACCAAGCCGTTAAAGACTCTCGCTGCTCGCTTGGGAAGCAAGAGGCCAAGAAAGGCTTGGGTCTTGAAGCGAAAGAACTAGCGATATTTCGCTAACAACGGCTGTTGCTTTAGTTTTAGCTGGCGCTTTTGCTGATTCCGGGCATACAAATCGCAAGCCTCTCGCTCCAATCTTGTCGGCTTTTGATCCTGCTCTCTACACTGAGCCCGTTTTGCTTGGGTCAGCGCGTCGCTGAGAAATTTCCTTCTGTCAGAAACTTCGGTGATAGGAACAGTGTGATTTCCACAGTAAGCGCATTGCAAGCCGACTAGGTTTGTGTCATCGTCAAGTTCTTGCATTTCGCGAAGCCACCGTTCTTTATCCCCTTCCATGCTTTGGTGGATGGCAAAAAGCCCAATGGTTGCAAGTGTCCAGAAAAAGACCCTGTTCGTTGAATTATTTACAGGTTTCAGATGTTCGCGAGGAGGAGAGTGAGGCTCAGCTAACTTGAGAGAAGGAGATTTGAGCCTGCTCTGCACTGAAGTGGTTGAGGTCGGCACTGGAATCGTCGAAGCTGCGACCGTTGAGACTCGCTCTTGAGTCTGTGCCGCTGTGTTTGGAGTGCTCTTTCGCAGCGATGGGAGATCCATTAGAGGAAATCGATGAGCATCTGTGCTTGAAGGAAGTTGGAGCGTCATGAGCTAACATCATACGAATGGGGGTGTATTTGTTCTAGAAATCATTCGTTAAAGCTGCAAATCGACTCGAGCAAAGGCGCAATTTAGACTACTCGTGGTATACATGTTTGTCTGCTAAGTCAGAGGTAAAGATGACCAATGTAATCCAGGTTGCCGAATACATTCTCAGCGCAAAAGGTTCCATCACTCCCATGAAGCTGCAGAAGTTAGTTTACTACTCTCAGGCTTGGCATCTTGCCTGGACTGAACAGCCGCTATTTTCTGAAAAAATTGAAGCGTGGAGAGACGGTCCAGTTGCACCGAAGCTGTTCGAGCTTCACAAAGGTCACTTCAAAATGGAACCGGGCTTCTTCGCTAAAAAGGCTCGCCGCCGCTCCGTTACTCAATTGAGCGCTGATGAAAAAGATGTGATCGATCGAGTTCTTGCCTATTATGGAGAACGAGATCCTCATTGGTTGAGTCAACTCACGCATTTAGAACCACCCTGGAAACAAGCGAGAAAACGCGCCGGGATCATCGATGGCGAAAACTCCTCAGAGGAAATTTCGCATCAGTCCATGTTCGAATATTACAGCGCTCTTTGCTGCGAGTAGAGTAAGGCCAAATGGGGTTAGAAGTTTTTTTCAGAACAGATGAGCGATTGCAATCGCCGAAAAGCAAAAGGCCCCGGATTTCTCCGAGGCCTTAAGCCGACTAGGAAACCCCCAGCCTTTTTAAGCTTCAAAGCCGAGGTTCGCTCAAGCCTTGACGCCGATCGGGAAACCCCCAATCCATTTGAGCCTTATCGTAATTCTAAACTCACTTTTTTCGCAAAGACCACTACTCGCGGTCCGCATGTTTCCTCAAGCATTCGACTGCCTACACTCCATAAACTCGCTTTATGTCATCGATGAGACTTTCTAAGCTGACGTTTTTTATCCCGAGATTTTTCAGATCCGCAGAAGAGCCAGAACTCAAATGTTCGAGCACTCTTTTCATTGGGCCTTTTAGCGATTCTGGCAAAGCAAAAGAGGAGTTAACTTCGAGCACTTGGTATAGAAGACATATATCGTTTTTGTGTTTCTTAATGTTTTTGCTATCAATCGCCGCGCCTTCGGACTGTCGAGTTGAAAGATCCAGCCAAGCTCTTGCTTTTAGCGGGATCATATACGGAGGAGCGATTACCGCAATTCCATCAATTTCCATTTTTCCGGCATGGACAAATTGATAACAATCGTCGTCGAGCAAAATTGCTGATAAGCTTGAAATTTCCTCGTCCATGGGAATTGGAGTAATCCGACTGTCATTCCTCAAAGCAATTGCATCTGGCTTGCGAGAAAACAGTTCCAGCTGTTCGGGAAATGTAAGATCTGCTGGGGAAGAAAATCGGTAGAACACCTTTTCTCCTGTACTTTTTTGCTGATGAAGATACCCTCCAGCACGTATAAACTTCCAAAACGCCTCCACGAATTTGCCACTCAGAGCTTCAATCGACAAAACGAGGTCTAAATCTCTCGTAGCACGAAACTCCAAGCCAACTTCTTTCATAGATAAGGAACAAGCAGCTCCTCCAATCAAAATATAACAATCGCTGAACCCTGAAAAATGGGCTTTAAATTTATCGATTCCTCTCACCACTGGACTTTCTCCATTAATTTTTCTAACGCAATCTGTGTTCTATCGTCTTTTTCCTCATGCAAACTGAGAAACAAAGAAAACGGATCCACCAGTCCATTCTTTGCAAACAGCTCGGGATTATAACTCCAAAGCTCTATTTCTAAATCAGCTTCATCAGCTGATTCGACTTCCTGTAGCGAAATTGTCTTCTTCCAACGATCCTCCCAAATTGCAAATATGGGATAAGCGGGGCCGTTCAACATGGACTGCCGGGCAAGCGCATCGAGCCCAGCAATATTCGCGAGTTCTTTTTGCTTGGCTCCCCCTTTTCGCCACACCCAGATGCGCTTTTTAATCGGAGTGCGCATCAACGACCTGGCTTGCTCCCACAACTCTCGCCTGCTTTCACCGAAGTCTAGGTACCTTTTCTTTCCTATTCGGGTAATCGCACAGATGTCTAGAAGCTCTAATTCGTTCAAAACTCGCGTCATCGTCATCGCAGTGTAATTCAAGTGCTTTGCTAACGCAGATGGAATGATGCGCCCAATCTCAGGATGCAGCAATCCATGAATAATGACTGCCTGCGCAGAAGGACTCAGCGTTTTAGTTTTTTTTGGCTGTTGCGTTCTACGAAATCGCTCGCGTAAATCCAAACCAAGCTCTGGTAAATACATCTGGTCTCTTGGAACGACAAATGAAATCCGGTGAGCAATAAGCCATTTACGAGTGTAAGAAGAAATCTCCTTGAGTACGTACAAGCTCAAACACTGAGTTTTCGCCTCGATTGCTCTTAAATGCTTTTCTAAAACGCTCGGAACGGCAAGTTCCTCTTGCTGGATGATTAGAATGCATCGCTTTCCCTCAATCAAGACCTCATAAAACGCATACAATTTTGTCAGGAAAATGGGGAGGCTTGCTACGCCATTCCAAGGAGAGATCGGAAGCGAAATGCCAAGGACTTCGAAAAGATACTTCTTAAGTTGTTGAACTAAAGCTGCTTTTTCCATTCCATTGGACCATGCTAACTCTTCTTTTTTCATGATAACATACGCTATGTTAACATGCATTAAAGTTCGTTACATGGTTAACAGAAAGGATGTTACAATTTATTTAAGTGCGTCGGCAAGATTTTTCACGATCGACCGCTGTGTTTTCCGCCCGTTTCTTCAAACTCATTGAAGAAAAGCCTGTTTTCTCAGTAAACTGATTGCTCCAAAAACCACCAAAATCAGGAGAAACCATGACTACCTCCACATCCACAACAACAAAATTTAAAGTAGAACGCTCCCCAGCCACTCAAGCGTTCATGAACACGCTGAATCAAGAACAACTTGAAGCATTCTATAAAGGATATAGTGCAGCGAAAAAGGTGGGAGAAAAAGCCATCAATAAAGCGATTGCAACGGAGCTGAAGGCTTCAAATGCGCGCGCCGCGACTACAACGACTTCAACTTCCGCTTCCAATCCTTTAACCGATCGAGCAATCCGGACAATGCTCGAACTTCAGCAGCAGCTAAACAATCCAAACTTAACTTCACAACAAAAAGCTCATCTCCGACAGCTCCAATCCGCGGTAAATCAATCTCTAACACTCTCATCTACAATGGACCAGCTAAGACCAGTCGTGGAGGAAAGGTCTCGCACCAATGAAGCAGTAGACAGAGGCTTTGAAACAGGGACGCAGAAAGCTTGCGACCGATTACTTCGAAACGCTATAGGATGCTACAACCCGGGATGCGGAAAAGATGCCGTCACGAGCGACATCGTTCTGAAAACCTGTTCGGTCTGTAAACAAGTCTGGTATTGCTCTAAACCATGCCAAGTTGCTCACTGGAAATCGCATCACAAAGCGGAGTGCATCTCTCCAAGCACTTCCACAACAAGCGCCACAAAAACGAATCGTTGAGCCATTGACGAGAACAAACGCCATTCGCTAGAATGGCCCCCTTCTATGGCGGTCGTAGCTCAGTTG
>CAYGHT010000026.1:8865-13558 GCA_964349755.1 uncultured bacterium | reverse complement strand
AATTGGTCAGTCGATCAACGGCGCGCGCCGTTGGCTCAATGTATTTGGCTTTTCATTTCAACCCTCTGAATGTGTGAAAGTGATTTTGCCAGCAGTGTTTCTTTCCTGGGCCCAGGCACAAGAGACCATTGCGCTTAAACCGTTCCTGCGGATTTTAGCTTGGCTGGCGATTCCAACAGGACTCATCTTCTTAGAACCTGATAATGGGACGATCGTCATCTTGGCTGCCGTCATGGCGTGTCTATTTTTCCTCACGCGCATTCGGTGGACGTTTTGGGCGATGCCATTGCTCGGTGTGGCCCTTCTCAGTGTCGTCGCTGCCACGCACATGCCGCATGTATCGGACCGCGTCCGCGTCTATTTACATCCAGAACTCGACCTTCGCGGTAAAGGCCACCAACCCCATCAAGCGAAAATAGCAGCCGGTTCAGGTGGTTTATTTGGCAGAGGAATTGGAGAAAGCCTTCAAAAGCTCAATTATTTGCCCGAAGCGCGCAACGACTACATCGCCGCCATTTACGCAGAAGAGACTGGATTCATCGGCATGATCGGTTTGATCGGCTTGTATGTTCTGTTCGCGTTTGCAGGCAGCTCGATTGCCATCAACGCAAAGACAAAGCGGTCGTTTCTTTTAGCTGCGATGCTCACCTTTTTAATCTCGATCCAAGCATTCTTGAATTTAGGCATCGTCTCTGCGCTGCTTCCCAGCAAGGGGATGACGCTTCCATTCTTCTCTCAAGGAGGCACTTCTCTCATGGTCAATTTCATCGCCGTATTCTTGTTATTGGACATCGCCAGATGTTCTTCCACAGAAGAACTGAGGCGTAAAGTATGAAAGTACTTCTAGCTGCAGGAGGAACGGGAGGTCATTTACTCCCAGCGCAAGCGCTCGCAGAGCGTTTGAAGCGCCAAGGCCATGAAGTGTTTTTTGCTGGCTATAAGCTCACAGAGAGCCCCTATTTCCGGCGCGAGGGGTTTCCGTTTGTCGACATTCCTTCCGGCTCGCTCAAGCAGAAGTTCGCATTCTTTAGCGGGTTTACGCGCGGCCTTTTTGCAGCGTTTCGCTACCTTCGCAAGATGCGCCCCGACATCGTCGTCGGATTCGGAAGCTATCATACTGCGCCCGTTCTTGCGGCGGCCATCTTGCTGCGCTACAAACTCGTGTTGTACGAAGCGAATCGGGTCATGGGCAAAGTCAATCGTCTGTGCGCTCCGTTTGCCGAGCGCATCGCCATTCAGTTTCCCCTTGTGGGAGCGCCATCCAAAAAAGCTCAAAGCGTTGCGCTATTTCCTTGGAATTCAAGTGGGGCGCCAATTGAAAAGGGCGCCGCGCGGAAAATCCTTGGATTAGATCCAACGTTGCGCACCATCTTGGTATTTGGCGGCTCGCAAGGGGCAGCATTTCTCAACGAGTCTTTGCCTCGCGTGGCCTCCCTCATGCCCGATGCGCAATTCATCCATTTAGCGGGAAGCGAGTCGGCTGCGCTTGCCGTGGGGCGTAGCTATGGCGCCGCTCGCACGAAAATCAAAGCGTTCGAGACGAATATGCCACTTGCTTACGCCGCCGCCGACATGGCCGTTTGCCGCAGTGGCGCTGGAACCCTGGCTGAGCTGATCCGCTTTCGAGTCCCTGCCGTCTTGATTCCCTACCCGCATGCCGCAGAGGATCATCAGCGCCATAACGCCGAATACCTGGTCGAGCACAAGGCGGCTGTGTGTCTTTTGCAAAATAGCGCCAGTGTGTCTGCATTGCACCGCGCGCTCGAGGAGCTGCCCTGCGAGCAAATCCGCCTTGCCTTAAGTGCACTTGCGGAGCAAAATCATCAGAGAATGGAGGACCTTGTATATGCCACCGCTCACCACACATGATTCTGTTCATTTCATCGGCCTCGGAGGCATCGGGATGAGCGCCCTTGCCCGAATTCTCTTGCAAAAAGGGATCTCGGTTCAAGGAAGCGATCTTGGGCCCAGCGCCCTGCTCGATTCGCTTCGAGTGCTTGGAGCTACTGTACACATCGGCCACCGCGCAGACAGCCTCGACGGCGCGACGCTCGTGGTCTACAGCACCGACATCAAAGAGCACAACGTAGAGTTTCAAAGTGCCAAAGAGCGCGGTCTTCCTTTGCTCCACCGCTCAGAGCTCCTCCACCTCCTGATGAACACCCAAAAACCGCTGCTCGTCACGGGCACACACGGCAAGACTACCACCACCGCTCTACTTGCGTCGGCGCTCGGAGAGGCAGATCTCAAGCCCAGTTTTGTGATCGGGGGAATTGCCCGTGCACTCCAAAGCAATGCCCAATGGGAATCGGGTCCCTACTTTGTCGCAGAAGCCGACGAGAGCGACGGCTCTTTTTTGCGCACCCGCGGATTTGGTGCCATCGTCACCAACCTCGATAACGATCACCTCGACTACTGGAAAACGCCCGCGGCTCTCGAGAAGGCATTTCAGCAATTCTTAAATAACAGCTTGCATCCTGAGCACTTGTTTTGGTGCGGCGATGACGCGCGCCTAAAGTCTTTGAATCCGCAGGGCGTCTCCTATGGATTTGGCCCTCATAACGCCCTTCGACTCTCAAAGTTCGAAGCCAGCGCAGAAGGAGTTCGCTTCGCCATCCACTGGCGCGGCAAGCAGTATCCGAACATCGAGCTCAACCTTTTGGGGCGCCACAACGCGCTCAATGCAGCCGCTGTGTTTGGACTTCTTTTAAGCCTCGGCGTAGAAGAGAGCGCCATTCGCAATGCATTCAAAGCATTCAAAGGCACGCTCCGCCGCCTCGAGCACAAGGGGACAGCTCATGCAGTCGATGTGTACGACGACTACGGCCATCACCCCACTGAAATTCGGGCGACCCTGCTTGCTGTGCGAGAGCGGGTGTTCGAGCGGCGCATCGTTGCGGTGTTTCAGCCGCACCGCTTCACGCGCGTCCGCGATCTTCAATCTGAATTTGTCGAAAGCTTTGAAGAAGCCGATCTCATCGCACTCACAGACATTTATTCCGCAGGCGAGACGCCGCTTCCTGGAGTCACAACCGCTGCACTCTATGAAAAAATGCACGCTCGATGGGGAAGTAAAGTTCACCTGATTCCGCGCGGCGCCCTTGAAGAGGGCGTTGCCAAACTCCTCTTGCCTCACGACGTCGTCTTGACGCTCGGAGCTGGCGATGTGACTCGAGCAGGCGTTCCCATTCTCGACGCCTACAAAGCGCGCAAGGTCCGGCTCAAGGTAGCCGTGATGTTTGGCGGCACATCGGCAGAACACCCCGTGGCGCTCAAATCGGCGCGGAACATCATCAATGCGTTGAATCCTGCGCTCTACGAGCTCGCGCTGTTCGGCGTGACGACGCAAGGTCAATGGATTCACGGACCCGACGCCCTGGACCTTCTCGAGCAGGGCATCTCTTTACAACAGAGCGAACTGCCCCACATTCTGGGGGCCCTTTCCGAATGCGACGTCGCCATTCCTGTCTTCCACGGCCCCCAAGGCGAGGACGGCATGATGCAAGGCATTCTCGATGCGCTCCAAATTCCTTACGTCGGCTGCGATTACCGCTCAGCTGCTCTTTGCATGCACAAAGGATGGACCAAGCAAGTCGCTCTATGCAATGGCGTGCAGACCGCCCCTGCGTTAGAAATCGATCGGGCCGCTTACCGGCGCGCCGGAAGCTCATTCATCGAGCGCGTCGAAGAAGAGATTGCGTACCCCGTATGGGTCAAGCCGGTCCATCTCGGCTCGAGCATCGGAATCACTCGAGCAGCCAATCGCACGGAGATGCAAGCCGCGATCGCCCTCGCCTTTACCTATGACGACATTCTGCTCGTCGAAAAAGAAGTGGAAGGAAGACAAATCGAATGGGGCGTCCTTGGCAATGAGTGGATCCGGCTCGCATTGCCCTGCGAAGTGCTCAGCGAGGGGGCATTCTACGATTACGACAAAAAATACACCCCAGGAGCCTGTGGCTATGCCATTCCAGCGCGCATCACCGATGCAGAGCGGGCAAATGGCGAACAGCTAGCCATCGCGATGTATCAAAAAAGTGGATGCCAAGGCCTTGCGCGGATCGACTTTTTCATCGACGCACAAGGGCAATTCTGGATGAACGAAATCAATCCATTTCCAGGGTTTACGAGCACAAGCGCCTATCCCCAGATGTGGAAGAAAAGCGGCGTCGAAATGCCCGCTCTTTGCGATGCACTCGTGACGCTTGCTCTACATAAAAGTCGGCGCCTAAAAGAAGTCCGAGGCAAACAATGGAAGTGAGAGATGAGTGGACCCTGAAATCAGCGCTCCGCCTTCTCATCGGCTCACTTCTGATCACCCTCACGCTGAGTTTAAGCGGCTATTTTTTCTATCAGCGCTCCAAACAGCGGCGCCTTGCAGACGAGCGTTACCGGATCAACGCCATCGTCCAAACTGGACCTGAAAAAGAGGTTTTGAAAACCGCCTATCTCGCCGAACTGCTCGGCCTCTCCTCCAATGCTCCCAAAAATTTGTACGCCTTCGATCTCGAAAAGGCAAATGCCGCACTGCTCGCCTCGCCCCTCATCAAAGCCGCGAATCTCAAACGGCAAGCCCCTGGAGCTCTGTACATCGATTACGAAGTGCGCTCTCCCATCGCGTGGATCGCCGATTACAAAAACATCGCCATCGATCAGGACGGCTGTCTCTTTCCCGTAGCCCCCTTTTTCTCCC